>JBEAVZ010000104.1:0-10084 GCA_041160645.1 Acidobacteriota bacterium | reverse complement strand
CTGTTGGAAGATCCAATTTTCTTGCGGTATTGTCTGGATTGTCAGACCTGATCTCTACCCAAAGGATATCCGATCATGCATCGGCGATTTATCCAAAGGAGAAAATTACAAATGCGAACCTCACGCAAACTTACACATGTTCTTTTCGCGGTGTTCACCCTCGCGATCATGTCGATGGCCGCGCTGGCCGCCGATCCGGGCACCTCGCTGCCGGCCACTTCACAGGCCAGCGACCAGAAGCAGGGCTCGCTCCTGATCTACAGCCACTATGGCTCGGTCACGTCGAACGTGAGCGCGAATGACACCAGAATCAACATCACCAACACCCACGTCACCTCGTCGGTGGTGGTGCACTTCTTCTTCGTCTCCCAGGGTTGCAACGTTGCTGACTTCAAGACTGAGCTGACCCAGAGCCAGACGTACTCCTTCCTCGTCTCGGATTTCGATCCGGACACCGTTGGATACATCATGGCTGTTGCTGAGGCTGAGGACGGTCTTCCGATCGCGATGAACTTCCTGATCGGCGACCTCTTCGTCAAGTCCAGCACTGGTCCGTTCTCGGCCAACCTGGGCGCGATCGCCTTTGCCGCTCAGTGGGATGGTACCAACAACGGTAACAACCCGAACGAGTCAGGCTTCTGGCGTATTCCGGGCGGCGACGCTACCACCCCGAGCGTGAACATCACCTTCGGTTCGGCTGGTAACTACAACGCGCTGCCGCGCACCCTCGCGGTCGACAACATCCCCAGCTTTGCTGGTGGTGATCGTGCCCTCCTGATCCTGCTCACGCCTGCCCAGAGCTTCGTCACTGGCGGCGGTTCCGTTGGAACCCTGTTCGGTCTCCTCTTCGATGATGCCGAGCAGTCACAGAGCTTCCAGATCAACGGTGGCGCTTGCCAGTCGACCAACATCATCAGCGACAGCTATCCGCGTACCGCTCCGCGTTTCACGACCGTTGTTCCCGCCGGCCGCACTGGCTGGATGAAGGTCTACAAGACGTCGGATCTCGGTATCCTCGGATCAGTTATCGTCTACAACATCGGTGGACGTGACGTCAACTTCCACGGTGGTCATAACCTGCACCACCTGACGTTGGCCGGTTCACAGACCGCCACCCTCCCTGTCTTCCCGTTTGAGCTCCAGACCAACTAAGGCTCAAGCAGGACCATCAGTGAGTGGTTCAAGCCAAGGGCTCGGGAGAAATCCCGAGCCCTTGTTTTATTCGCCAGACAAGATGAGGCCAGACAAGGTTTGGCCAGCCTAGCTTTGGCAAGGCCAGACTGGCTTTGGCAGGGGATTGAAGAATCCACAGCCCATTTTATGCCTTCCTCCCAGCCCCACCTCTTGCAGAATCAGCGATGAATCCTCCGCCAGATTCTCCAATCTCACCTCGAATCCAACAATCTGGTGGTTACTGATACGGATGATGCGTCGGTGGCCGATGATCGGCTCAGCGTCGACAGCGAGTCGGTCCAATTGCCGCCGAAGGGCATCTTGAAAGACCGTGGGGTTGGTGTGTCCTTTGATGGTCACGCGGGGGGAGTGGAGAGTATGGGCCGGCGCCAGACTGGCGACGTGGGGAACGGCGAGCTGGATCAGGTGGCCGTCGATGTCGAGTGACCGCTCGGCCAGCGCCTGCAGGAAGGGGAGAGATTCTTCCGGAAGGCGCAGGTTGAGGGTCGTCGGTGTGGAAAGCGCGAGGATTCCGGGACCAATTGGTCTCCCCTTGATCGAATCGATGGCCAGGGCAGGCATTTGATGAACCAGAGGGATGAGCCGGGAGATGGCGCCATAGAGGGCGTAGCCGTGATCGATGGGTAATGTGGAGCCGGTAACCGGGAATCTCAGCTCAAGATGGTTCATTAGTTCTGACAGGTAAGGTGGACCACCGTCTCGACGTGAAAGGTCTGGGGAAACATATCGACGGCCGTGATGGAGGTTGGATGGTAGCCAGCCGCGCCGAGGGACTTCAGATCCCGGGCGAGGGTTGCCGGATCGCAGGAGACGTAGGTGATCTGGCGCGGGGTGAGGGCGGCAATTCGGGCGCAGACCTGTGGGCCGGCGCCTGCGCGCGGAGGATCGAGCAGGAGCAGGTCAGGCCTCTGCCAGGCGCGGGTGTGATGTTTGAGCCATGCCTCAACGGAGAGAGAATGATACTCCACATTTGGGAGGCGGTTGCGGCGGGCGTTGGTCGCGCCGTGAGTAGCGGCAAGGCCATTCCCTTCGACGGCGCAGACCTGCGTAAATCGTTTGGCGAGTTGCAGACTGAAGAGACCGACTCCGGCATAGAGGTCGACGGCAGAGTTCCCGGAGTGGTCACCGATGGCTGCCTTCACGAGCGCCTCGACGAGGGGGCGATTGCCCTGAAAGAAGGAGCGGACGCCAAACTGGTAGTCGATACCCAGAATATGTTGGTGAACGGTGCCCATGGCATCGATGCTGGCGATCCGGTCATTCTCCCCGGTGGCTGGCGTCGCCACTGCTCCCCCATCGCCGACGGTGAGGAAGAGGCGGGTCGCCGTGGGGGGGATGCGCGCGGGATTGGCGCGGATGCGCTGCAGCTCCTCTTCCGCCGCCGGGTGAAGGATTGGGCAGCGATCGATCTCGTGGAGCCGGTGCGTTCCGGCTTCAAAGTAACCGAAGCGGGGGCGGAGGTCGGCCGTCCGTCCGATCTTCAGTTCGGCCCGGGTGCGGTAGCCGGTGTCAGGGCCGGAGAGAATGGGGATCTCGCCCGGCCAGTCGATCCCGCCGAGACGGCGCAATGATTCACGGACAAAGGCGGATTTCACATCCAGCTGGATCGGATAGGCGAGGTGTTGCAGCTGGCATCCCCCGCAGACGCCGAAATGTCGACAAGGTGGTTGCTGACGGGTTGGAGCGGGAGAGATCATCTGTTCGATCACGCCACGGGCGATCGACCGATCGACGCTGGTGATGCGGACCCGGACGACGTCGCCAGGAGCGGTGAAGGGAACGAAGAGGGTCAAGGGGCCAAGCCGGGCCAGGCCGTCCCCCCCGTAGACGATCTTCTCGATCGTCACGTCATGGTCTTCGCCAACGTGAATGGTCGTTGCTCGCTCCGGCTGGTTGGGGTTTGTCTTCATCGCGTCTTTCAAGGCCCGCTCGCCATTCAGGGATTGATGTAGAAAAGGCTGAGCCGGGGAATCTGAAACTGGCGGCGCAGTTCGCGGGCCAGAAAATTGTCGAGCGTCTGCTGATAGATCTCGGGCTTCATGGTTTCACGATAGGCTTTGAGCTGCTTCCGGCCCTCCTTCTCCCACGCGGTCAGGGTTTCAGGTGGCGTGGCCTCACGGAGTCCGGTGAGGATGGTCTGTTCGATGAGGGTCAGATCAGCTTCGAGGTTCTCGCAGGAGATGTCGCGGGACAGTTCGATGTCGCCTCTGACCTCGCTGAGGCGGAGGATCGCCCGTTCCAGAACCTCGGCGAGGATACTTTCAGCGGGCGCGCGCCGGGCCAGGCGCTCGAGTTCTTCAATCTGGCCGGAGAGGTAGCGAATGATCGCGGTCGGGCTGAAGGTCGGGTCGACAGACTCTTCTTCCACGGCGACGTCTGGCTGATTGGCCGCCGCAGCCGGCGCTTCGCCTTCCGCGCCGATTCGTGATTCGAGATAGTTGAAGTAGCACTCTTCGACCGCCTGTCGGCAGAAGAAGAGGGTATTGACCTTCCGGCCACGGGTTTCGCGCTTGTCGTAGTTGTCGAACGATTGGTTGATGCCGCGCAGGACGATGTGGAGAGGAATCCCGCGTTGCCGCCAGGTCTCCATGAGTGACCAGTCGAGCGTCGAGACGAGGAGATGGCTGCCCCGCCGTCTGACGAACTCATCCTCGATTTCGCTGAAGTAGCTGTAGTAGTTCATGCCTCTTTTTTTGGTGCGCAATTGACCGGGCGCAGCCGGCTCACCTCACCGGCGATGATCGTCCGGAGATCTCCATCAATAGTGCGGACAAGCAGCGCTCCGTCCCGATTCAGACCTTCCGTGATCCCGGTCAACGATTCTGATTCGAGTTTGACGCTGACTTCACGCCCGGCGGCATAGCTCGAGAGGGCAGTCCAGCGGGTGAGAATCTGTTCCCGCCCCTCTTCCCGCCAGCAATCATACCACTCAGAGAAGCGTTCGAGCAGCAGATCGCGGAAGGTCGCCGCTCCCATCGCGGCGCCGCTTTCGATGAGGAGAGAGGTTGCCGTCGTATCGAGTGGCGGCGGGAATGCACGCTGGTTGAGATTGACTCCGATCCCGACGATGACCCGTGGCGAGCCGCCCTGGTTGAGGCCGGCGGTCTCAACCAGAATTCCGCAGATCTTTCTTTCTGAGCAGAGCAGATCATTGGGCCATTTGAGATCGATCTTTTCAAGGCCGATGGCCAGAAAGGTCTCGGCGACGGCAATGGCCGCGGTCAGACTGAGGAGCGGAAGGTCGGTGCGTCCGCGCGGGGGGCGCAGGAGGATGGAGAGGTAGAGCCCTTCACCGGGCGCGGAGTGCCAGTTCCGGTTCTGACGTCCCCTTCCGGCCGTCTGCTCGTCGGCGCTTACACAGGTTCCTTCCGGAGCATCGACCAGCGATTTGAGATAGGTGTTGGTCGAGTCGACGATGGCAAGATGAGAGATGTGGAAGACCATGAAGTTTGAAATTCTGACCGAACGATAGCCCAGGACGACGGTCCAGCGGCCCCGCCGAGTGTCCATTCAGCCAGACCGCTTTGCGCCGACGATCTGGCATCGCCGAGAGATTAAACCAGGACCGGGCAATTGGCCAGAGCCAGTCCGGCCACCAATCAGGTCAGATCGAAAAGATGGCCGGTTGGGCGATGGCGGGTGTTTTTCTGGTATAGTTCAGTCAGTTGGCCGAGAAGGGCGACATCGTCTATGAAGAAAAAGAAGGACTCCTATCCCGATCTGCTGGAGATTGAATATCGACTGGCCGAGTTGCCATCGGCGCAGCACCGCGCCGGACTCGTCGGGCTGGTGCTCATGGCCGGCTGGATCAAGCAGGAGTATGTCTGTCGCGGTATCTGCGACATCGAGATGTCCGAACGCGGAGTGATGCTCTATCTCGACCAGCTGGGTCTCGCCGAACTCTTCAATGGACTCTATGCGGCCTCGCGGGAAGAGCAGGAGCGGCTGCAGCCGATGCGCAATCAACGGACCCGGGAGATCATCCCTCCACTACGAGAGGAGGTGCGAGAGGTGGCGGGTGAGGAGCCTGATCCGCGGCGTGGGGAGGGACGGCGAACGAAAATTTATGTCTATGAATCGATCGTTCCCCAGGGCGCCTTTCTGGCCGAACTCGATCCATCAGGTGATGAAGAGCGAGGCTTATGGATCCGGCTCTGGCGCGAGGTTGTCTGGTCGATATTGCGGAGCGTCCCGGCAACGCGAAAGCCATATGAGGCCCGGGCGAATGACGAGCGGGTCATCGACTACGAGATGGTCTGGAACGATCTCTGCCGGGGGTGGGAGCACTCAGTCCAGTTGCCGGGCACCTACTTTCTCGGCGCCCAGAGCCTGACCGCCGAGAAGCTTCCTTTCCGGGACCGCGCTCGTTACCAGTTTCTGCTCAACTTCTGGCCGCTGGTGGCCCAGATCTATGTCCCGGTCGTCTACGATTCAGCGAACAATCTCAACCTGCGCGGATTTGTCATCGCGATACCCGACGTGTCGAGCGTTGACCATTTCTGTCGTCTCTTCTCGTCGATGTTGCTGGCGCGGAGCACAGAAGTCTTTCGACCGCGGCCGTTTCGACCGGCGGGAGCGATCGTCGACCTGGTCGAGGAGGCCGGGCTCGACCTGCTGCGACGGCTACGCGAGCAGGCCAGGCGGGATCAGCCGCCGGTTGCGGTCGACCAGATTCTTGACGGGGTGGAGCTCTTCCATCTCGAACGGGAGGGGAATAGTGTCCGCCAGATACACTTCAGCCGGGTCGAGCCGGATGAGGAGCTCCTCGACCGTTATTGTTGGGTCAGGAGCACATTTCTCAATCCGCTCCTGCGGCGTCAGCAGTTGGTCAACCTGCTGACGGGGCGCGGAGGGAGTGGCGCGTGGACGGCTGGGTATGATCAGCTGTTGGCCAGACTGCCGGTCTCACAAACATTTATGAACGGTCCCTTCCGGCGGGATGTTGCGGCAATCTTTGCCAACAACCAGGCGGCGCGCGGGCCACAGATGGTCGAAGAGGCGGCGAGGGTGGCCGGGCTGGTTCACCTTGCCGTCGCCTCCGCGCTGCGCCGCGAGCTGGGTGAGTCGCCACCGCGCCAATCGCTCGTCCGCCGCGCGCGGACGAACTTCCTGGCCATCCGGGAGCGCCATGGGCAAGATTTTATCGACTACTTTCTGGCCTGGATGCGCTCGTCCGGCCCGGCTGAGCCTGGGCCTGATCCACAGGGGGCGCAGGCGGTCGGGCTTGCCGGGGCCGGGCCACCGGCGCCGGTCGATCCAGCTCGTGGGGATGCCCGCCTTCAGCACGATAACCTTGAAGATCTGACCCGGGAGCGACCGGATGAGATCAGAGTCCTGACGCTGCTCGCCCTGATCGCGTTGGCAGCCGGCTCATCCAGTGAGGAGCATGGAACCGATGTACCGTAATCTCTTTGCGACCATTCTTACCAATCCGGCCCCGAGCGCCAACTATCGCGGCGAGTCTGAGGAGAACCGGCTGGTCATTCAGAAGATCACGATTGGCGAGAAGGACTATCCGATCATCAGCGCCGAGTCGATTCGGAATGGGTTGCGCGAGATTCTCGCGCAGAGGGTGGCCTGCAATCGGCGGCGCCTCCACAATGAAGATCAGTTGGCGGTCGAATACCGGGACTATCCCGATCCGGATCAGTATGCTGACGACTATTTCTTTGGCTATCTGGTCGCTGATCCAAAGGCGGTCAAGCAGTACCGCGATCGCCCGGCCAAGCGTGACAGCGTTCTGCGGGTCAATCTCGCCGTCGCGTTGACCCCCTATCGTTTCGATACGATCTTCCACCAGTCCCCCCGGCTTGGTGGCGAGAGCCCCTTTCGCAATGCCGCCAACGCGGCGCTGATCCACCAGGAGGTGGCCTGGACGGCCTACCAGTATCCCCTCGCCCTGCCGGGGCGGGAGTGCCGGCAGCGGGCGGAGTGGACACGTGAACTGTTGCGGGCGATCGCCGAGCTGGCGCGAGTCGCCGGCGGCCAGGCGCGGAGCCTCTACGACATGGCCCCGGCAAGCCTCGTCGCCCGTCTCACCCCACGGCTCGTTGCCGGCTATGATACCTACGGTTTCAATGCCGCCGGCAATTTCGCTCCCCTGGAGAGGATCGGGCCGACCGATCTTCCCGGAGACGAGTTCTGGGTTGGCGGGGAGATTGTCCGGAGCATGGCGGGGGCGCAGCGTGACTATCTCGCCAGCCAGGGAGTGCGGATGAGCGAGAATCCGGAGCGGTTGCTGGCCGATCTGGCCGATGACTGGCTCAGTTGAGTTGATGGGGAGAGGAGAGTTCAATTGGAGAGCCTCTGGTTGCATATCAAAGCGCCCTTCGCCGCCTTCCGCCAGTTTCAGGCGGGTGGGTACAAGGCCACTTTTCCAGTCATGCCCCCCTCCACGGCCTATGGCCTGGTTCTCAATCTCGCCGGGATCGAGATGCGCGGGCCACTTACCGGGATGACGACGGTGATTCGCGAAAAGCTTCCGGAGTTGGAGATCGCCGTCGGTCTGCTTGCTCAGCCGCATGTCGAGCGGATCTTTCAGCAGCTGCACAGCTACCCGGTTGGGCTGACGTCAAGCCGTCTCAGCGCCCTGACGCACGGCGCGAAATACCACATCAGTCCGGTGCGGCGGGAGATACTTGTTGGTTACGACGGCATGATTGGGATCCGCTCCGCAGATCGACAGCTCCTCGAGTTGGCGCGCAGCGGGGTGCGCGGGGAGATCGCCGGACCACGCTATGGACTGCCCTTCCTCGGCGACAACAGCTTCCTGATCGATGAGATCGAGGCGCTGGCCGAGCCACCGCCGACCTGGTGGTATGCCCGGCTCGATCCCGCGCGACCCCACCGGCGGGGCGTCTGCCGCTTGCCGGTCGGGATCGATCGGCTCGACAACAGCCGCACGACCAGTATCGTCCTGGCTCCCCTCGCGAGCCCGCTCCGCCACCCGCCGGAGTCAGCGTGGATCGCCACTCCCGGGAGGTAAGCGGCCGGGAGCCGCCACCCGAGCAGCTCAACAAGGGATCTTGCAAAAGCGCTCGGAAATGGTTGGTCGGGCGGAGGGCGGACTTGCGCCGCGGGCGGGAAGGTGGCATCCTGCGGCCATCACTTCAATGATGCCGTCAGGCGTTGAGCAACTTACTGGTACGATTATCAGGAATGGTCCTCGTCTGCCGGAGCCGCCGCTGCGGTTCCGGCAGGGGGGACTGTTTGATCTCCGCCAACGCCAACCGATCACGATTAAATTTGAGGATGCGAGAATGAGAAGGCCGATCGCCGCGTTGTTGTTGACACTCTTTCTGCTCGTCGGGCCGGGGTATGGCCAGCGGTCGACGGATCAGCCAAATATTGTCTGGATCTCGGCCGAGGATATCAGTCCCGATCTGGGCAGCTATGGCGATCAATATGCGATGACCCCAACGCTCGACCAGCTGGCGGCCGCGGGGATGCGCTTCGTCAACGCCTTTTCGACTGCTCCGGTCTGCGCGCCCTCCCGCTCGGCGATCATTACCGGGATGTATCCGACGACGATCGGTTCGCTCCACATGCGTTCAAAGGCGGTTCCTCCGGCAGGGGTGAAGGCTTTCACCGAGTATCTGCGCGCCTCAGGTTATTACTGCACCAACAATTCGAAGACCGACTACAATTTTGAGGCGCCGCCATCCAATCGTCCCCCGGACACGGTCTGGGATGAGACGAGCAATCGCGCCCACTGGCGCAACCGCAAGGATGCCCGTCAGCCATTCTTCGCCGTCTTCAATCTCAATGTGACCCACGAGAGTCAGATCCGCGCCGCCGAGGCCGATTACCGACGCAATACCGCCCGGCTCAGGCCGGAACAATTCCATGATCCAGCCAAGGCTGTCCTGCCGCCCTACTATCCGGATACCCCCATCGTCAGGCGTGATTGGGCCCGTTACTACGACAACATTACGGCGATGGACTACCAGGTTGCCGACATCCTGAAGCAGCTTGACGAGGATGGGCTGACCCGCGAGACGATCGTCTTCTTCTGGGGCGATCACGGGCGGGGATTGCCACGTGGCAAGCGCAATGTCTACGATTCAGGCATCCGCGTGCCGCTCATCGTCCGCTGGCCGGGCCGGATTGCGCCCGGCTCGATCAATGACCAGCTGGTGAGTCTCTTCGATCTCGGGCCGACCGTCCTTTCGCTGGCCGGGGTGAAGGTGCCGGCCCACATGCAGGCGCAGCCATTCCTGGGGGCGCAGAAGAAGGCGCCGCGTCGCTATGCCTTCTCCCACCGCGATCGGATGGATGAGGCGCACGACATGGTCCGCTCGGTCATGGGCAAGCGTTACCACTATATCCGCAATTTTCATCCCGACCGGACCAATGCCCAATATATCGACTACCTGGAAGAGATGCCGACCATGCAGGAGTTGCGACGCCTCTTCAAGGAGCATTTCAGCGCGCTCGGACCGGGCTATGGCAAGGCGCTCGACGCGGCCCAGCTCGCCTTTATGCTCCCGACCAAGCCAGCCGAGGAGCTCTATGACGTGACGGTCGACCGCCACGAGATCCATAACCTGGCGGCGTCGCCACAGCAGCAGAGCGTCCTGCGCGAGATGAGAGCCGCGCTCGAGCAGTGGCAGCAGGAGACGAAGGATCTCGGACGGGTGCCGGAAGAGGAGCTTCGGGAGAGGATGCGTCCGGGCGGGGTCTGGCAGCAGGTGGCCGCCCCCGTCATCTCCGCCACACCCGGCGGAGGCAAGGTCCGGGTCATTCTGACCAGCATGACCGAGGGCGCCTCGATTGCCTACACGACGGAGACCGGGAATAGGCCCCACTGGAATCTCTACGCTGGCGAGCTGATCCTCGAACCCCGGCAGGTGCTGCGCGTCAAGGCCTGCCGTCTCGGATTTCTTGATAG
>JBEAVZ010000097.1:0-5373 GCA_041160645.1 Acidobacteriota bacterium | reverse complement strand
TTCTTCGGCTCGGTCAGTATCCGCTTGAAGTCGTCGATGGTCAGCGGCTGCAGCTCGACCCGGATCGGAAAGCGCCCCTGCAGCTCCGGAATGAGGTCCGATGGCTTGGAGACGTGGAAGGCTCCCGCCGCAATGAAGAGGATATAGTCCGTCCGGACCATCCCGTACTTGGTGTTGACCGTCGTGCCTTCGATGATCGGCAGAATATCGCGCTGCACACCCTCGCGCGAGACATCCGGCCCGTGGCCGCCCTCCCGCCCAGCGATCTTGTCGATCTCATCCAGAAAGACGATCCCTGAATTCTCCACCCGGTCGACGGCAATCCGCGCGACCTGGTCCATATCGACCAGCTTCTGCTCCTCTTCCTGCAGCAGATACTCGGTCGCCTCGTCGACCCGCATCTTGCGCGTCTTGCTGCGGTTGCCGAAGAGGCCGGGCATCATGTCCTTGATGTTGATGTCCATCTCCTCGATCCCCTGGTTGGAGTAGATCTCAAAGGATGGAAAATTCTTCTCGCGGACCTCGATCTCCACCAGGCGCGCGTCGAGTCGACCCTCGCGCAACTGCTGCCGCAGCTTCTCGCGGGTTCGGGTATGCGAATCGAGCGCCGTCGCCTCGCCTCCCTCGCTGCCCGCTTCGCTGCTCTCACTCTCTCCGTTGCCCCCGGCACGCGGCGGCGGCAGGAGCAGATCGAGAATCCGCTCCTCGACATTCTGCTCCGCCTTCTCGGCAATCTCCGCGACCTTCTCGGCGCGGACCAGATCGATCGAGATCTCGACCAGGTCGCGGATCATCGACTCGACATCGCGTCCCACATAGCCAACCTCGGTAAACTTCGACGCTTCAACCTTCAGGAACGGGGATGAGGAGAGGCGGGCGAGGCGGCGGGCGATCTCGGTCTTTCCCACTCCCGTTGAACCGATCATAATGATGTTCTTGGGCATGACGTCCAGCGCCATGTCCGCCGGCAGCTTCTGCCTGCGGATCCTGTTCCGCAAGGCCACGGCAACCGCCCGCTTCGCCGCCCCCTGCCCGACGACGTGCTTATCCAGCTCGGCGACGATCTGGCGCGGCGTCAGTTCATCCAGTTTCAACGGCTCTTCGATTTCACCAGAGAGATAGATCACCATGAAGCCTCTTCGATGACAATGTTCGAGTTACTGTAGATGCAGATCTCACCGGCGATCTTCATCGACTCTTCGGCGATCCGCCGCGCGTCGAGCTCCGTCATCCGCGCCAGCGCCCGGGCCGCGGCCAGAGCGTATGGCCCGCCCGAACCGATCGCGACGATTCCGTCGTCAGGTTCGATGACGTCTCCGTTGCCCGAGATGATCAGCGTGCTCTGCTGGTCAGCCACCAGCAGCAGCGCCTCGAGATTGCGCATCATCTTATCCGTCCGCCACTCCTTCGCCAGCTCGACCGCCGCCCGATTCAACTGTCCGTGAAACTGCTCCAGCTTCGACTCAAAGCGCTGGAAAAGGGCGAAGGCATCGGCGCTCGTCCCGGCAAAACCGGCCAGAACCTGGTCATTGTAGAGCCGTCGCACCTTGCGCGCTCCCGACTTCATGATCGTGTCACCCATGGTCACCTGACCGTCTCCGGCCATCACCACCTGATTGGCGCGACGCACTGAGAGAATCGTCGTGCTGCGGATGCGCAGACGCGGCTGACTGGCTGTCGAAAGGGATTCTTCATCGTGATTTGACATGCTCCGGACTATAGCCACCGCCGCGGACCATTGTCAAGAATTGATCAACCCGGTCGGCCCGATCGGCCAATCTGGTTGACACCACGCTACAGACTGGGCTACTTTTCCACACTTATGGCTTTGACAGCCAGGCGGCTGTATCAGGCGGCAGTTTTTGTCCGTGGTATCAAACTTTCAACTCAAAATCTGACAGGAGAAGTATATGGCCATCAAGGTTGGTATCAACGGTTTCGGGCGCATTGGACGCAATGTTCTGCGGACCACGCTGGGCGATCCCGAGATCGAGTTTGTCGGCATCAATGACCTGACCGACACCAAGACCCTCGCCCACCTGCTCAAGTATGATTCAATCCTCGGCAACCTCGACATCGAGGTTGGACACACCGAGAACTCGATCATCGTTGCCGGCAAAGAGATCCGCGTCTTCTCACAGAAGGACCCGGCCCTCATCCCGTGGGAAGAGGTCGGCGCCGAGATCGTCGTCGAGTCGACCGGTCGTTTCACCGACAAGGACAAGGCCGAGGCTCACAAGCGCGGCAGCGTCAAGAAGGTCATCATCTCCGCCCCGGCGAAGAACGAGGACATCACCATCGTCCTTGGCGTCAATGAGAAGTCCTACGATCCGGCCAACCACCACATCATCTCGAACGCCTCCTGCACGACCAACTGCCTCGCGCCGGTCGCCAAGGTGGTCCACGAGAACTTTGGCATCCGCAAGGCCCAGATGACCACCATCCACTCCTACACCAACGACCAGGTCATCCTCGACTTTCCGCACAAGGATCTCCGGCGGGCCCGTGCCGGCGCCCTCTCGATGATTCCGACCTCGACCGGCGCCGCGAAGGCCGTCGCCCTCGTCCTGCCCGAACTGAAGGGCAAGTTCGATGGCATCTCGGTCCGCGTCCCCACCCCGAACGTCTCCCTCGTTGACGTCGTCATCGAGCTCGAGAAGCCGGCGACCAAGGACGAGATCAATGGCGCCCTCAAGGCCGCGGCGGCCGGCGAACTGAAGGGAATCCTCGGTGTCGAGGATGCTCCGCTCGTCTCCTCAGACTTCAAGGGCAACCCGCACTCCTCGATCGTCGACTCGGAGTACACCAAGGTGATCGGTGACAACCTCGTCAAGATCCTTGCCTGGTACGACAACGAGTGGGGCTATTCGAACCGCGTCAAGGACCTCATCAAGTTCCTCGTCAGGAAGGGGCTCTAATCCTTCCCGGTTCCGACCTGCACCTGCAGGTTGAAACCGGCATCTTGAAAAAGGAGAGAGGCCGCACTGGAATCATCCAATGCGGCCTCTCTCCTTTTTCAGAGCGGGGGACGGGACTCGAACCCGCGACGTCCAGCTTGGGAAGCTGGCATTCTACCACTGAATTACCCCCGCCAACTTTTAACAACTACTAATTACCATATCTACTCGCTCACGCGCAAGCAGGAAGTGGGAGAGGGCATTTGAAGACCGGCGATCGAATTTTGCACTCGCCTATTCAGCAGGGGTGGTTCGCGAACCACCCCTGCTGAATAGGGCGTGGATTCAGTCAGCGGGAACAATTTCCCCTGATCATCTTGTGACGTTTATTCTGACCATCAGCCCGCAGGTATGGTCGTCATCAGGCGTAATCAGGAATCGATTCTCTCGCCGCGAATGCGATGCCCTGGCGGCCCGGGCCTCCAGGTCCGATTGCTCTGGAAGGTCGACGGAACGGCGGCCGGATCGACTGGCGATTGGTTGGTGGTCCACCGTAAAACGTGGTATCAATCTGTTCTGACTTAAGCGTCGGCCACTACCTCAGGTTTCGCCGGGGCTGGTTGGAGAGAGGCTGGAAGAGAGATCAGGGATGCTGAACGAGACCGTACAACCTGCCAAGACCGAGTCAGTGATCGAACCGGAGACAGAGTCCCTGGCGCGGCTCTACCGCTTTGCCCCGCTCGATCAGTACGGCTTTCGGCAGCGACTGGTGATCAGGCTGGCCGGGCTGCTGCTCTACTGGCTGATTCTGCTCATCGGAAAGACGGTCCGCTTCACGATCGTTGGCGGAGAAAACGATGACCCCAACCGGCCGCAGGTGGTCTGTTTCTGGCATAACCGGATTCCGATCGGCACCTGGTTCTTCCGCGACCGCCGGATCGTGGTCATGTCTTCGCGGAGCTTCGATTCAGAGTATATTGCCCGCTTCATCCAGCGCTTCGGTTATGGCGCGGCGCGGGGCAGCTCGACGCGCGGCGCGCGGGCGGCCCTGATCCAGATGATCCGGGCCGTGAAGGCCGGGCAGAGCGCTGGTTTCAGTGTCGATGGGCCGCGCGGCCCGCTCTACGAGGCCAAGCCCGGACCGCTCCTCCTCGCCGCGCGGACCGGCGCGCCGATCATCCCCTTCTCGGTCTCCCTCGAGCGCTGCTGGCGTCTCCGCAGCTGGGATCGGATCGAGATTCCCAAACCATTCACCCGCGCCATCGCCGTCATTGGCGAGCCCCTGCGCATCCAATCGGGACAGGACCCCGCCGAGCTGGCAAAACTTCAGCAGGCCCTCGAGGAGGTGCGCGACCGGGGCGATGCCTTGCTGAAGACGCTCGCTCATCGGCCGGGCCGCGGGCTCAGAAGTTGATCCAATTCTCTGCCAGCTTGATGTCGCCGGTTCGGTAGCTGATGTAGCTGATCGCCAGCAGCCGTTCATCGGGAGTGACGCTCAGCCCGGGCACGGAACGGGTCGGAAATCCGCCAATCGTCCCCACCTTCTCGACTCGCCTCGTCGCCAGGTCGAACCGGTAGATTGACTCGAGCACATTGTTGGTTTGCGGGATGAAGTAGAGGCTTCTCGTCCCGACGTGCCAGTACCTGCCAATTTGGAAACCCTCCAGTTCGGGGATCTTTTCCTCGCGTCCGCTCCGCCGGTCCAGTTGCCAGATCCTGTTCTGGTGGGTGAAGAAGATGGTCGATCCATCGGTCGATTCGACCGATTCGCGCGCGCCGATGGTCGTCACCGGGGACTGGACGCCACTCTCGAGATCCTGCTGCCAGATCTGCGATGTGCCCGTGCGGCTCGACTCGAAGTAGAGTCGTCGTCCATCCTGAGACCAGCTCGGCATAAAGTTTGAGAAATCATTGGTGGCCAGATTGAGCGGGGCCAGCGATGAGCTGATCTCTCCGTTGGGAAGACTGAGAAGATCAACAACGAAGACATTGATCAGCTTCTGGTCACGCCGATCGAACGCGATCCGGCGGCCATCGGGAGACCACCGCGGGCTTCCCAGACCGTCTTTGTTCGGAAAGGTGGGAACCATCCGCTGGCCCGTGCAGTCCGCATTGGCGATCCAGATCTCGTTGTGGCCAGTCCGGGCTGAGACGAAGACGACCCGGTCGCCCTGTTGAGACAATCGCGGCGAGTCATCGTTCGAGGAGGAGTTGATTACGCACGGCGCCGTCACCGTCTCCCCCACGGGCGGGGAGAGCGGGCGGATCTCGATCATCGTATCCTCGAGCTTTACAGTGTAGGCGAGGAACTGTCCATTGGAAGATCTGCATGGCGAGGTTGTTCTCCTCGATTAACTGATCCGGCCAGACCCGTTTGATGATCTCTTCGCGGCGGACGATTGAACTGGCGTGTTCGGCCAGGAGTTGCAGCACCTCGAGCCGCTTCCTGGCCAGGATCACCGGCTCGGTCCCCCGG
>JBEAVZ010000086.1:0-15602 GCA_041160645.1 Acidobacteriota bacterium | reverse complement strand
GCGCTGGCGGCCAAGGTGCAGGAGTTGGCCGGTCAGTTGGATGAGCTGGCCCGTCGCGGGCGGCGCGGCCGGTCCTACGCTGAACTCCACTACAGTCGCCCGGCGATCACCAACGCCTACCAGCAGCAGCTCGAGGAGCTGCACCAACCAGCGGGAAGGGCGGGCTCATGAGAAGTCCGCTGATTCAGCGGCGCGCGCTGGTCACCGGGGCCGCCGGCATGATCGGCCGCCATCTCACCCGCCGTCTGACCAGCGCCGGATACGCGGTCACCGCCCTCGTTCGGGATGCCCGGCGGGCGGATCTCCCCGGGATTGACCTTTGTGAGGGGGAGATTACCGATCCACGCGTGGTTGAAGCCGCCGTGCCCGGCGTCGACCAGATCTTCCATCTCGCCGCCTGTGTCCACGCTCCGCCGACCACTCCCGAGGCCGAGTTCTGGCGGGTCAACCGCGACGGAACGCGCCACCTCATCGAGGCAGCGGTCCGCCATCGGGTCAGCACCTTCGTCCATTTCAGCACGGTCGCCGTCTATGGCGAGACGGAAGAGATGGCTGACGAGGAGAGCCCGGTCGCTCCGGCGACGCCATACGGCCGCAGCAAGCTGGCCGCCGAGGAGGTCGTCCGCCAGGCGGCCCGGCAATCCTCGCTCAAGACGACGATTCTCCGGTTGCCGGTCGTCTACGGGCGCGGTGATCGTGGCAATGTCGCCCGATTGATCGAGGCCATTCGTCGCCACCGCTATCTGATCATCGGTGACGGCCGCAATGAGAAGAGCATGCTCGCCGTCGCCAACGCTGTCGACGCCGCCATTCTCGTCGCCGAGGATGAGCGGAGTCGTCACCGCACCTATGTGGTCACCGACGCCTGCCCCTACTCACAACTGGAGATTGCCCGGACGATTGCCGAGCTGCTTGGTGAGCCGCGCAACTTTTTTCATATACCTTCTTCACTGGCATTGGCATTGGGCAGCGGAGCCGATATCCTCAGTTTTTTGAGAGGATCCCCGCTGCCTCTCTCCAGGGAGCGGGTCACAAAGCTGGCGCAAAATACCCGTTACTGCTCCGATCGTCTCCAGAAAGAGCTTGATTATCTGCCCCGTCAGACCCTCCGCGAGGGGCTTGCGGAGATGATCGATCGTGACCCCGCGAACCGTTCCAATGTGGAGAGCTCAACTCGCTCGAGGGTTGAAGACTGATTCCGGCGGATGGTCGGCGTTGCTGCTGAAGCGCGTCAGGTGACCAAGAGATTATGTTTCGAACGGCAATATTCATTCTGGCGGGGTTGATCTCCTATCTGACCACGGGCTGGCTGGTCAATGGCCCGCGCTGGCTGAGATCGCTCGATGTTCCCAACCACCGCAGCTCCCATACGCGGCCGACGCCGCGGGTCGGCGGACTTGGGGTCGTCGCCGCCTTTGTCCTGCTCCTCCCCCTGCTCTGGGTCATGCTCCTGCCCGATTCGAGCAACTGGCTCTTCGCGACCCGCTTTGGCCTGGCCCTCCTCGGGTATGTGGTCATTGCCGGAGTTGGATTGATCGACGACATGCGGCGGATCGGGCCGCTCACCAAGTATCTTGGTCAGTTCATCGCCGCGCTCATTGCCATCTGGAGCGAGGTGACCTTCCTCTACCTCCACATTCCCTACGGTGGCCGGTTCGATCTGAGCCTGCTCGGGATGGCTGGCGGGGTGATCGGCGCGGCTCTGACCATCCTCTGGCTGACCGGGTTCAGCAACATGTTCAATTTTATGGATGGGATCGACGGCCTGGCTGGCGGTTCCGGCGTGATCTACGCCCTGGCCCTCGCCGTCGTCTGCAGCATGACCGGCCACCGTCTGCTCGCCGCTGGCTCGCTGGTTCTTGCCGCGGCCTGTCTCGGTTTTTTGATCCATAATTTTCCCCCGGCGCGGATCTTCATGGGCGATGTCGGCAGCCTCTTCATCGGCTATGTGCTCGCCGCTTTTGCCGTCCTGACGAGCAACAGTGGTGTGCACCCGGTCCCTTTTCCCGCGGTTCTGCTGATCTTTGCCCCTTTCATCTACGACACGACCCTTACCCTCTTTCTGCGCTGGCGGCGCGGGGAACGACTGCATGAGGCGCATCGCGACCATCTCTACCAGCGCCTGATCATAACCGGCCAGAGCCATCGTCAGGTCACCCTGACCTACTATGCGCTCAATCTGGTTCTGGGACTGTTTGGTATCGCCTATGTGGCGGCGAGTGATCCGTGGCGAGTGGCTCTCTTGATGGCTGGCTTGACGATCCTTGTTGGATTTACTATTTATGTCTATTGGTCCGAGAGACGCCGAACCGCTTGAATTCTGCCCTCCGGACCGTGGCAGTCCCGGAGGTTCTGTCCTCTCGGTTCCCCCGCTGGTACCGGGCGTCGAACGGCACTCCAACTTCAGATCCCCCGTCCGGGTGAGGTTCAATGAGCGCTGACGGGGAGACGGAGCATATTCAGTGACCATGGCAAGCAAAAACGGCAACACAAACTTTCTGGTGACAGGTGGGGGAGGCTTCATCGGCTCCCATCTCGCCGAGGCGCTGGTGCAGCGTGGCAAACGGGTCCGCGTTCTCGACAACTTCTCGACCGGGCGGCGGGAGAACCTCGCCCATCTCGCCGGCCAGATCGAACTGATCGAGGGAGATATCAGGGACGACGCGACATTGCGGGAGGCTTGCGCCGACGTCGACGTCGTCTTTCACGAAGCGGCCATCCCCTCGGTTCCGCGTTCGGTGAAGGAGCCGGAGGTCAACCACGATGTCAATGTCAACGGAACTTTTAAGCTCCTCCTTGCCGCTCGTGATGCCGGGGTTCGCCGGGTAGTCTACGCCGCCTCGAGCTCGGCCTATGGGGAGATTGGGACCTCGGCCAAGGTTGAAGATCAGACTCCGAGTCCGCTCTCACCCTACGCGGTCGCCAAGTTGGTGGGTGAGTACTATTGCCAGGTCTTTGCCAAAGTCTACGGGTTGGAGACGGTCGCCCTCCGCTATTTCAACGTCTTTGGCCCCCGGCAGGATCCATCTTCGCCCTACTCCGGGGTGATCTCGAAATTTGTCACCTCGCTGCTGACCGGGCAGGCTCCGCAGATCTATGGCGATGGTGAGCAGTCGCGCGACTTCACCTATATCGCCAATGTCGTCGACGCCAACCTCCGCGCCGCTGAATCACCGGCCGCCATCGGTCAGGTGATCAATGTCGGCACCGCTTCACGAACGACCCTCAATCAGCTGCTCGCGGAGTTGCAGCAGATCATCGGAACGGCCCTGACGCCACAGTATGCCGAAACCCGGGCGGGCGATGTCCGTCACTCCCTGGCCGATCTGACCCGGGCCGCTGCGCTGCTCGGCTATGCGCCGCAGACCGATCTGGCGACGGGACTGCGGCTGACCGTCGACTGGTATCGGAAAGTGACGGAATAGGACGGACCGGCCTATTCGAGCGATTTGCCAAGGACGATGGTCACTGGGGTGTAGCCGCTCTCACTCCAGAAATGGAGCGCCTGGTCGTTCTTCTGCAGGACGTGAATGTAGACGCGGGATAGCCCCTCGCGGCGGAGCCACTCCTCGGCGGCCTGGCTGAGCCGCTGTCCGAGCCCTGATCCGCGCTCGGGCGCGCTGACGAAGATCCCGGCGATCAGTCCCCCGGTCGCCGTAAAGTTTGGCCGCGGACGGCGTCCCAGCCGCTCCAGAAGCTGCCGGATGATTCCCCGGCGGCCGCCGCCACGGTGGATCACCGCCTTGACGTAACCGACGATCTCCCCGTCGCGCTCGGCGACAATGAACCGGGTTCCGTCCTGTTCCATCTGTTTGCGAATCTCGCTTTCGTTCCCGGCCCACGGCGTCGGTTCACCAATCTCCTGGTTGATCGCGTGCTCCCACCTGATCAGTTCCCGCGCCAATTGGCCGATACCCGGACAGTCGTCCGGCACACCATCCCGAATCCTGACCCCATTTTCCATGTGCGTTTGGTCTCCCGCCTCGAACTTCGCCACGTGGTGGCGCTGACGATAGTGACACGGTGGCTCGGATACCGGCAAGCCTTCGACCTGACCATCCGCGAAGTCCCCCCAGCTTGACCGAGCCGCAAAGCTTACGCGATACTCACTCTTCGATTTGGCGCATCGATGGCTCGGTTCGCCGCAAAGTCAACTGCCGGGAACGGGCATCGTCAATGCCATCGTCCGGTCAGAAATCATCTCGTCGGTTCAGTCTATGAGTCTCCTTACCCAGACCGAAGTCTACGATCAGATCATCCAGGCTGAGGCCGCACCGCAGCGCCTCGCGGTGGCGACCATCATCACGACCAGTGGATCGACCCCTCAGCGAACCGGGGCAAAGCTGCTCGTCTTCGAGGATGGGCGGATGCTCGGTACGGTCGGTGGCGGATGCGTCGAGGCCGATGTCTGGGCCGAGGCCCGGGAGGCTCTCCACGATGGACAGGAGCGGCTGTGCCACTTCACGCTCCGCGACAACCCCGATGTTCCTCCGGACGAGGAGGGGATGATCTGTGGCGGGGAGATGGAGGTGCTGATCGAGGTCTGGGGGCACGCGTCTTCACCCTCCGCCTCCGTCGCCACGGCTGAGTTCGCGGCCACGCTGCCGGCGACGACCACGGCCGATGTGCTCCACCGCGCCCTCGCCGCAGGACGTCCAGCCTGTCTTGTCGCCGTTATTCCCAGCCAGGGTGAGCGCCCGGAGCTCCGCCCCACTCCGCGCCGCCTGCTTGTCGAAGAGCCAGGGCCCGACTCCAACAGCACCGTGACGGTGGTCGGGACGCTCGGCGATCCCCGGCTTGACCGGCTGGCGAGCGAGCATGCCCGGCTGCTGCTTGCCGATGACCGGCTCGAGATCACCGTCGCCGGACCTCCGGAGCTCGTCCTTCCCGATGGGATGCGTCTCCTCTTCGAGATCTCACGTCCACCATTGGAGATGATCATCTGCGGCGGCGGTCACGTTGGGCAGGCGGTTGCCCGGGCGGCGCGACTCCTCGATTTCAAGATCACCGTCATCGATGATCGGCCGGAGTTTGCCAGCCGCGACAAATTTCCCGATTCAGAGGTGCGGTTGATCGCCGATGACTTCATCGCGGCTCTGCAGTCCCTCCGGTTTACCCCGGCGACCCATGTCGTCATCGTTACCCGCGGCCATCGTCACGATGAGATCTGTCTCCGCGAGGTCATCGCGCGACCCGTCCGTTACCTCGGCATGATCGGCAGCCGGCGGCGCACGACCACCATTCGCGAGCATCTGCGCCGTCAGGGGGTCGAGCCGGAACTCCTCCGGCGCATCCATGCCCCAATCGGTCTCGATATCAGCGCCCTGACCCCGGAGGAGATCGCCATTGCTATCGTCGCCGAGATCATCCTGGTCCGGCGGGGCGGCACCGGTGCTCCAAAGAGCGCCGATGGCCCAATGGCCAAAGCCCGCTGACCGCCCCTCCACCCCCCCCCGATATTTATCGAGATGCCTTAAATAGTGCCTGATAATGGACTGGCAAGGTGGCGTTCTTTCGTATAATATTAAATTTGCTTGTCTTGCACGATTTTTAGCGCTCAAGGCAACAGGACTGACGGTGGCGAAGACCGCGCGCAAGGTGAAGGAGGATCAATCTCAATCCATCCTCACCGGGTCTGAGCCTTTCCTGTCGGGCAAGCAGACCGGGTGGTCCCCGGTGGTTCAATCCAACTATAAATAATTGACTAACAAAAAAACTATGAGAGGCGGTTTGGGACTATGGATAACAATGCATTGAGTTCACAAAATGTTCAGGATGCTTTCCTGAACAATCTTCGCAAGGATCGGATCAACATCACCATCTATCTGATGGGCGGCGTCAAACTGACTGGCAAGATCCGCAGTTTCGACAAGTTCTCGGTAGTTCTCGAGTCTGGCAACCTCGAGCAGTTGATCTTCAAGCACGCGATCTCGACCATTTCCGTGCCGCGTGGAAGCATTCACCATCCGCGGCCGGACCAGGCCCATCAGTCGCACCAGCACCAGTCGGGCCATCAGCAGTCAGCGCCGGCAGCGGCCCCGGCACCAGCCGCGCCGGCAGGCCAGACCGGCGGACCCGCCTCCGCAGGCACGGTCAGCACCGTCGGTTCAACCGGCAACGGCAACAGCTGATTCAGGCTGGTACCAGGACCATCCAGTGTGGATCAACACACGAGAGAAAAGCTTCAAGCCCCACTGCTTGAAGCTTTTCTTGTCAGTCGATCCCGAGATGACAGTAACCGTGGCAGGGTGTGGCAGGATTTATGGCTTTGACAGGAAGGCTGATTACCTTTGAAGGAATTGATGGGAGCGGCAAATCGACCCAGTTGCGGCGGCTTGCCCAGTCTCTGACCGCGGCCGGCTACGAGGTGATCACGACCCGGGAGCCCGGTGGAACCCCACTCGGGACCCGACTCCGCGCCGCTCTCCTCGACGGAGAACCTGGCTCAGTCGATCCATTGGCCGAGCTGCTCCTCTACGCCGCTGATCGCGCCCAGCACATCCGCCAGCTCGTCCGGCCGGCCCTCGAGGCGGGCCGGATCGTTCTCTCCGATCGTTTCTATGATGCAACTGTTGCCTACCAGGGCCACGGTCGTGGCTTTCCACTCGCCCTGATTCACCAGCTCAACCAGCTTGCGACTGAAGGGCTGACGCCCGACCTGACCCTCGTCTACGATCTGGATGTCGCCGTCGGCCTCGCCCGCACGCACGACCGCCAGACCGGCGCGGCCAGCGACCAGCCGGACCGCCTCGACCGGGAACCATCCGCGTTCCACCAGCGTGTCCGCGCTGGCTACCACGCGCTCATCGCGGCTGATCCCCGCCGCTGCCGCGCGGTGCCAGCCACCGGAACGGTCGAGGAGGTCTTCGCGCTCACCTGGCGCGAAGTCGCCACGATCATCCCCCTGCCCAGGTCCGTTTGAGGAGATGCCAATGTCTTTCGCGACGCTTGCCGGGAATGAGAGGAACAAGCAGATCATCCAGCGCCTGCTCCAGCAGGGGGCCAGCCCGAACGAGGCGAGTGGCCCGATTGGCCGCACGCTCATCTTTGCCGGCCCGGCCGGGGTTGGAAAGCGCCAGTTTGCCCTGGCCATGGCCAAGGCGAGCAACTGTCTGGAGGCTCTCCCACACCGCGCGCCCGACAGCTGCGATCAGTGTCCGACCTGTCGGCGCATCGACGAGGGGACTTATGGCGATGTGATAGTCGTCGCGCCCGATGGCCAGTTCATCAAGATTGCCCAGACCCGCGCCATGAATGATGAGGTCTTCTATCTGCCGCGCGAGGGACGCCAGCGCTTCTTTATTATCGACGAGGCCGACCGGTTGCGCGAAGAATCGGCCAACTCCCTTCTCAAGACCCTCGAAGAGCCTCCGCCAACCTCGACGATCATCCTCATCACGGCCCGTCCGGACTCGCTTCTCCCGACCATTCGTTCCCGCGCCCAGCGGCTCAATTTCTCCCCGCTAACCCTCCCCGAACTCGAGGCCTATCTCGCGCTCTATTATCCGCGGCCAAAGGAGGAGAATGCGCTGCTCGCCCGCCTCGCCGGGGGCTGCATCGGGGCGGCGCTGGCGATCGACCTCTCCGTCTACCGGCAGGAACGGCGCATCCTGATCGAGCTTCTCGAGCTGCTCGCTGAAAACCGTCAGCGGCACCGGATCATGAAGGCGGCTGAGTACATTTCAAAAAAAGAGAAACAAGATTTTGAGGTGGCGATCGAGTCGATCAATGGTCTGCTCCGGGATCTGGTCGTCCTCTCGACCACCGTCGGCGAGGCCACCGTCGTCAATATTGACCTGGTGGACCGACTCAAAGATCTCGCGCTCCGCCTGGGGACGCGACGCCTGATCTTGTGGTTTGAGCAGTTCAATATTCTGCGCCGCCAGCTGCGGGTCAACGTCAATCGACAGCTGGCAACCGAGGCGCTCCTCCTCAGGCTCCAGAACTCCGCCACCCTTGCTTGAATGGCAAGCCGGTGGTGACCCCCGTCTCTTCCTTGACAGTTTCCTGACAGACCACTATCCTCTAACTTTTGCGTGGGATACATTTTTTATTCCGGCTGACAATAGA
Organism: Acidobacteriota bacterium; assembly: GCA_041160645.1. Classification (GTDB taxonomy): domain Bacteria; phylum Acidobacteriota; class Blastocatellia; order RBC074; family RBC074; genus CAIOZW01. The sequence continues at coordinate 7,532 of JBEAVZ010000086.1, read as the reverse complement.
TTATGTTTGAAGCTCTATCCGACAAACTCAAGAAGGTCGTCAAGGATCTCCGTGGCGAGAGCCGGCTGACGCCCGAGCACATCGATCTTGCCATGCGCGAGATCCGGATCGCTCTGCTTGAGGCCGACGTCAATTTCAAGGTCGTCAAGAGTTTCATCGAACGGGTCAAGGCGAAGGCCATCGGTCAGGACATCATTGGTGATCTCTCGCCTGGTCAGCAGGTGATCAAGGTCGTTTACGACGAGATGGTCGAGATGCTTGGCGGCACATCGAGCCGCCTTGTCTTCACCTCCCGTCGCCCGAATACGATTATGATCGTCGGTCTCCAGGGATCGGGAAAGACCACTTCGACCGGCAAGCTCTCGCGCTGGCTGCAGAAGAATCAGGAACGCAGTCCGCTGCTCCTCTCCGTCGACGTCTATCGTCCGGCGGCCCGTGAGCAGCTCGCGGTGATCGGCAAGGCGCTCAACATTCCCGTCTTTGACGGGCAGGGAATCGATGATCCGCTCGCCCTCTGCCGCGCCGCGAAGCTCCACTGCGAGCAGATCGGGTTCGACACCCTGCTCATCGACACGGCCGGGCGACTCCACATCGATGACGCGCTGATGCAGGAGCTGCAGCTCATCAAGAGTGAGATGCAGCCGGTCGAGACGCTCTTTGTCGCCGACGCCATGACCGGCCAGGATGCCGTCAAGAGCGCGCAGGAGTTTCACGAGCGGATTGGGGTCACCGGCGTCATCCTGACCAAGATGGATGGCGATTCCCGCGGCGGCGCCGCTCTCTCGATCAAGGAGGTCACCGGGCAGCCGATCAAGTTCGTCGGTGTCGGCGAAAAGTATGATGCCCTCGAGCCCTTCTATCCCGACCGGATCGCCTCTCGCGTCCTTGGGATGGGCGATGTCCTCTCCCTCATCGAGAAGGTGCAGGCCGAGGTCGACGAGAAGAAGGCGCTCGAACTGCAGGAGAAGCTGGAGCGAAACTCCTTTACGCTTGAAGATTTTCGTGATCAACTCCAGCAGGTCAAGAAAATGGGCTCAGTCCAGAGCCTGCTCGATATGCTTCCGGGAGACATGCTTCCCGGTATGCCGAAGATGACTCCGGAGATGTCCACCCAGATGGAGCGGGAGATGAAGCGAACCGAGGCGATCATCAATTCGATGACCCCGGCGGAGCGCGATAATCACCTCATCATCAGCGCCCCACGGCGCCGGCGGATTGCTCTCGGCAGCGGAACCACCATCAACGACGTCAATAAGCTGCTCAAACAGTATGCCGAGATGAAGGTGATGATGGGCCGGATGATGGAGTCGCAGGGATTGTTGGGCGGATTGCGGGGAAAGGTCATGCGGCGTCTGACCAAGGGGTCGTCCAAGGCCGCGCCAGCCCGCAAGAAGAGGCCAAAGAAGAAGAAACGTTAAATTTTGGAGGTAGTGGCATTGTTAGCTATCAGACTGACGAGACAGGGTGCGAAGAAGAAGCCGTTCTATCGCGTGGTGGTCGCCGAGAAGCGGGCCAAGCGTGACGGGCGGTTTGTGGAGATTGTTGGGTTCTACAACCCGTGCCGCGAGCCAATCGAGCTGAAGCTCGATCTCGAGCGCATCAGCTACTGGATCAAGTGCGGCGCCCAGCCGACCGAAACGGTTCGGAGCCTGATCCGCAAGGGCGAGCAGCAGGTCGTGGCCGGCTAGGTGGCCCGGGTCCTCTCAACCGTTGCCTTAACACAGTGAGGTCAGGATGAAAGAGCTGGTTGAATTGATCGCCAAGTCACTCGTCGATCGTCCCGATCAGGTAGTGGTGCATGAACTCGAGGACGCCCAGGCGACGGTTCTTGAGCTGCGGGTTGCCGGTGGAGACCTCGGTAAGGTGATTGGCAAGCAGGGGCGGACGGCTCGTGCGATCAGGACGATCCTCAACGCTTCCGGCACCAAGCTCAAGAAGCGCTTTGTCCTCGATATCCTTGAATAGATCTTCAGGACAACTGCCGGGAGCGTGCCATGGCCGACGATGAAGACTTGATCACCGTCGCCCTCATCGCCCGTCCACAGGGACTGCGCGGCGAGGTGATTGCCGAACTGCGAACCGACTTTCCTGACCGTTTCGAGGATCTTGACCGGGTGCTCCTCCGTCTGGCTTCCGGCCGGCTGGTCGAGCGGCAGCTCGAGTACGGGCGTCTGCACAAGGGGCGAATCGTTCTCAAACTGGTTGGGAGTGACTCGGTCGAAGAGGCTGAGGAGCTGCGTGGGGCGGCGGTGCTGATCACCAGATCACAACTGATTCCCCTGCCACCCGACAACTATTACGACTTCGACCTCGTCGATTGCGAAGTGCGCACGAAAGCGGGGGAGTTCGTCGGGCAGGTGACCGGCGTTGAGCATTTCGGGGCGGCCCCGCTGCTGGTCGTACTCTCTCCGGAGACGAAAGAGTATCTGGTTCCACTCGCGGCGAGCATCTGCGTCGAGGTTGACACCGAACTGAAAAAGATCGTCATCGATCCACCAGCCGGACTCCTCGACTGACCAGGCGCGATATGCGTTTTGACCTGCTGACCATCTTCCCCGACTTTTTTACCGGTCCGCTCGACCATGGGATCATTCGTCGGGCACGCCAGCAGGGCCAGATCGGGATAGAGATCCACGATCTTCGTTCTTTTACAGACGATCGCCACCATATCGTAGATGATCGGCCCTTTGGGGGTGGTGATGGCATGGTTCTCAAGCCGGAACCGATCTTTCGGGGTGTCGAGACGCTGCTCGATGGCCGTCTCCCGACCGACCCGGTTGAGCCAACGGCCATCGTGCTTCTCTCTCCGCAGGGACGCGTCTTCAATCAGCAGGAGGCGACCCGTCTGGCTACCGACTACAAGCGCCTTATCTTTATCTGCGGGCGCTACGAAGGGGTCGATGAGCGGGTAGTCGAGCACCTAGTGACCGAAGAGATCTCGGTCGGAGACTACGTGCTGACTGGCGGAGAGATCCCCGCCCTGATCATCATCGATGCGGTAACCCGGCTCCTTCCGGAGGTGCTCGGGAGCGAGACCTCGGCCCTCCATGACTCCTTCGCCGAAGGAGCGGATGGGCTGCTCGACTACCCGCATTACACCCGGCCGGCCGAGTTTCGCGGCTGGCGGGTTCCCGAGGTACTGATCGGCGGACACCACGGCGAGGTGGCGAAGTGGCGTCGTCGAGCGGCGCTCAGGAAGACATCGGAACGCCGCCCCGATCTTCTCCGCGCCGCGCCGCTTACCGCGGCGGAGCGTGACTGGCTGGGACAGCTTGAGGCCGCGCGGCGCGTGGTCGCTGATGAGTTGCCGCCGGAAGAGTCCTGATGCGGCGTGGCGGGCGACCACCGAACCGGTTGCCGACCAGGCGCCGGATCGTTCCCGGATCACCGGTCTCTGCTCAACTCAGGCCCAAAATGTGGGCCAGGAGCAGCGTGGCCGACATGTCCGCAAAAATTTTTGATATTCAGGCAGACGGGTCGCTTGGCTACCCTGGTGCTGCAGAAAACATTGTAGAGTTGTCAAGACAAAAATTGAGGTATTGGATATGAACAGACTGGATCAGATTGAAAAGTCACAGCTGCGGGGGAGCATCCCGGAGTTCATTCCGGGCGATACCGTGCGTGTCCACGTGCGGATCAAGGAGAGCGAGTCGAAGGAGCGTCTCCAGGCCTTTGAAGGTGTGGTGATTGCTCGCAAGGGTCACGGGGTGAGTGAGACGATCACCGTCCGCAAGACCTCCTTTGGCATTGGTGTTGAGCGGATCTTCCCACTCCACGCCACGATCATCGACCACATCGATGTGGTCAAGCGTGGTCGGGTTCGTCGCGCCAAGCTCTACTATCTCCGTGAGCTGCGTGGTAAGGCCGCGCGTATTCGCGAGCGCGATACGCGTCTCCAGGCTGGCAAGGCGCCCAAGGCCAGCTAGTCGGGCTGGCTTTCCAGCGATGCCACGAGACCAAGGTCCAGGTCCGGCCGGGAGGGTCACCAAGATGACTCCGCAACCTGGCCGGACCTGTTGATCATGATTACCACCAGATCTCGGTCAGCCTGTCAGTTGGCAGATCGGTCTCCGTAAAGAATAACGGACCGACCAGTCTCTCAGGATGACGATGCCAATAGTCTAGACCGCCTGCCCAATAAGAGGTTCCCAGTGGCTGATGACCCGCGTGCTTCCATCGACTCACCATTCACATCAGCTGCTCCACAAGATTCACTGGCTGATTCTGTGGCTGATCCATGGCGACCAACGCCGCGTGAGCTGATACTGCTTCTCGCGACGCTCGGGCTGGCGTTGATCGTCTACCTTGCCCTGACGGACAAGGTGGCCGGACTCTTTGCCGATGATGCGTGGTATGCCCTCCTTGGCTATTCCCTGGCGACCGGCAATGGCTACCAGGTGATCAATTCGCCGACGCCGGGCATCTTTCCCCTCTACCCGCCCCTCTACCCGTTTCTCCTCTCGTTGGTCATCCGTCTCTTTCCGGTCTTTCCCGAGAATGTGATAGCGCTGAAGTCGGTCTCGCTCGTCTCCCTGTTGGGACTGGGCGCGCTGACCTTCTTCTACCTCCGACGTTACCGCGGCGTCCCGATGGCGCTGGCCCTCTTCATCCCGCTCCTGGCGCTGCTCTGCCAGCCGCTGATGTTTCTGGCCACCTCGACGCTCATGTCGGAATGCCTCTTTGCCCTGCTGGCAATGGCGCTCTTTCTGGTGGCTGAGCGGGTGGTCAGCAAGGCGGCGGGCGGGTCTGGCGGGGCCCCCTATCGGGTGGAGCCAGCCTGGCTTGTCACCCTCGGGGTGCTGGCGGGAGCAATCTTTCTGGCCCGCTCGATCTCGATTGCCCTGATTGCCGGTGTGCTCATCTACCTGCTCAAGCAGCGGCTTTTCCGGGAGTTGGTAGTCGTGGCTCTGATCTTCGGAGTCGTTGCCGGATCCTGGACCCTCTACGCCCGCTCCCGGACTCCAACGGCGGCCGAGCGGCTCGAGCAGGGCGGAAACATCGTCATGAGCTACAGCGAAGCGCTCTGGCAGCGTGAAGCGGGCACGGCGGGAGATCTGGTGACGATCCGCGAATTTCCGGCCCGGATGGCGCGCAACCTTCGCTCGATCTTCGGGCCGGATATGATCCAGCTGGTCGCCCCTCCACTCTTCCGCTGGTTCAACCAGCTCGCGCGGGACTACCCGGGGCCGGTTGGCGTGGTGAGGGTCGTCTTACCAGCGCTCCTCTCGATCCTCGTACTGATTGGTTATGTGTGTCTTGTCACGAGGCGCCTCACGGCCGCCGAGATTGGACTGCCGCTCATCTTTGGCCTGATCGTCATCTGGCCGTTCAATCCGCTCCGCTTTCTGGCGCCGCTCGCTCCATTCATCTTCTTCTATCTTTTGACGGGAACGGCGGTGGTTATCCGACGACTGGGGCGCCAGACCGGGGCTGAGTCGCGGTGGGAAGAGAGGTTGGAGGGGCGAGCTCTGCTGGGAGCGGCGACCGTCCTGCTGGTCATCAGCCTCGCTGGCCATGGCTTGACCCTCTGGAACCGTCAGGAACTTGACCTGACCGGATTCAGCTGGCAGATGGCCTTTGATGACAATGAGAAGATGATGCGGTGGGTTGAGCAGAACATTCCACGCGCCGAGGTTCTGGCCTCGAACAATCCGGCGCTCGCCGCCCTCTTCACTGGTTACAAGACTGTTGCGCTCGATCTCAATCCGGAGCGCTGGGAGATGTTCCGGCGTCTCCGCATTCGCTACGTGCTTCTGCACCGCTATGATGGCAATGTCGTGCCGCCCCTTGGCAGCTACCCGGTGCTCTACCGGGTCCGCAATTCCGCCAATTACCGGGTGATCGATCTGGGACCGCTTGAATCGCGGCCGGCACTTCCATAGCCCGCTGGCGGCTTGCCGGAGGTGAGACGATCCATCTTGAAGTTGCGCATCCCATCTATCTCTGAAGAGCGACGCGCCGATCTGCTGAGCCTCCTCCTGCTCCTCCTGCTCCCGTTGATCTTTTTCTGGCGGGAGACGCTTGGCTGGCGGGCCCTCGGCGATCAGGATGCGGTCTTCTGGTTCTTTCCAGCCTACAAATTTATGGTGGAGATGGTCCGTCAAGGCCAGCTGCCGCTCTGGTATCCCGGATACTACAGCGGCGTGCCGCTCTTCGCGCTGTGGCAGGCCGGCATGCTCGACCCGCTCAACCTGATCCACTTTTTCGGTCCGACATCACGGACGCTGACTCTCTCATTTCAACTCGGTTTTTCCATCGCCCTCCTCTCGACCTGGAGCTACGGGCGACAGATCGGCTTTACGCGCCGGGCCAGCATCGCCGCCGCGATCATCTATTCGCTGAGTGGATTTATGGTTGCCCGCATGCTCTACCCGGTCTTCATTCACGTTATGGCGCTGGCGCCGTTGATGCTCACGCTGACGGAGCGGCTGTGGCAGGATCCGCGCTGGCGTGTCGTCGGACTGGGCGCGCTGGTCGTGGCCTGGCAAGTCTTTGCCGCCCATCCACAGCCGCTCGTCTACTCGTCGCTCCTTGTTTCGGCCTATGCGATCTTTCGCGCCGCAGGGGGGCCGATGGCCTGGCGTGACTCCCTCAGGTTTCTGTGCCGATTCGCTGTTGTCTTCATTCTGGGCGCCGGTTTGGCCGCCGTGCAGCTTCTCCCGGCCGCCGAGGTGGCCGGTCGCTCGGTCCGCCAGGACTGGTCATATGCGCTCTTCACTTTCCACTCCCTCCATCCGGTCTCGCTCCTGACGGCGGTCATCCCCTATTTTCAGGGGGGAGGACAGGGTCGATACCAGATGGCCTACTGGGGAGACTCCTGGCACCACAATGAGCAGCAGATCTACCTCGGCATACTGGCATTGGCGCTGGCGGCTGGTGGCGCAAGGTTTGCGGCGCTCCGCCGTTTCCCACCGGGAATCTTCTGGATCGGCGTCGCTGTGGTCGGACTTCTGCTCTCACTCGGGAGATATGTCGAGCCGCTGGCGCGGCTGCTCTTCCATCTGCCGGTGGTTGGCAATTTTCGCGGACCACATCGTCACTGGATGGAGGTGGTCCTGGCCACGGCAGTTTTGGCGGGTTATGCGATCGACCGGATGATCCGGGAGCCGGCCGGGCGCCGGCGTGGCGCGGTAGGGGCCATTCGCTTGACGGCGTTCTTGCTGCTGGCGATCGTCGCGGTGGTCGCGGTGGTCACCCTCACTCGTCCGGAGATGGCTTCGGCCGCCGTGCGATCCCTGCCGGGATGGGAGAGATTGACTGCCAATATCTTTGCCAGGGCAGGGAGGGAGATGATCGTCCCGCTTCTGCTCGGGCTCTTCTCCGCCGGTGCGCTCTGGCTCTGGACCGGTCGGCGTTTCCCGGCACGCTGGGTCGCGCCAATTCTGGCGCTGCTGCTGGTCGACTACTATCTTTATGCCGCAAGCGCGCCGATCACCCATCAGCCTGGTCTCGAGCAGCGTCTTGGGCAGGCGCTTCCCGCATCTGCGGGGGCTGGCCCGCTTTCAGTTTGGATGGCCCGCACACATCTTCTG
>JBEAVZ010000065.1:0-5523 GCA_041160645.1 Acidobacteriota bacterium | reverse complement strand
GAGAAGATTCCGCTCAGCTGCCAGCCACCCAGCAGAAGCGTCGCCGCCCGCCCACGCAGCCCGCCCCAGCGAGTCAGCGGCAGTTCATAGAGAAAGTCGCTGACAAAGCGGTGGCGGATGTCGAAGGGGGTCGGTCCCCGATCGAGGCGGACGTTGTTCACGTCCTGGGGTGAACTGAGCGTCGTCAGATCGCCGTCCATGAATCCGATGTTGCTTGCCCAGGTATAGTGGGCATTGAAGAGAAGATCCTGCGAAAACCTCTTCCGCAACGAGGTCTGGAGGCCGTGGTAGTGGGTCGATTCGGAGGTGTCGAAGTGCCTGAACTCGCCAAATCCGGTCCGGGGCCGCTGCCCCGTCACCCGGTCGACGAGGTTCATCTGCCGATTCATGAGAAGCTTCAGACCATGATTGCCAACGTAGGAAGCCTCGACCGTCATCGATTCCGTTAACTGTCGCTGCAGACTCAGCGTCCATTGAATGCTGTATGGCGTCGGGAAGTTCGGATTGATCGTCGCCCCTGTCCAGTCAAAGTTTGGATTGCGAACCAGCGGCAGGATCGCCGCATTGGTGATCGGATACTTCAGATTGCGCTGCAACCCCTCGGCCCGACTGAAGACGACCCGGAAGGGCTCGTCGAGCGCGTTCCGCACCAGCTCCAGAATGTTGCGCAGCGGTGAACGAGTGTAGAAGGTTCCCGCTCCGCCCCGGATCACCGTCTTCCCTGCCGCATCGAGCGTCCACGCAAAGCCAAAGCGCGGCGCGAAGTTGTTCCGGTCGGCATTGTAGATACTGTCCGGCGAACGCAGGGGACCAAAGCCAAAGGGCTGATCCCGGTTGAAGAGTCGTCCGCTCTTCTCACGCGGAACAGAGAAATAGTCATAACGGAGTCCCAGATTGAGCGTCAGACGCGGGGTGATCCGGAAATCGTCCTGAATGAAGTAGCCGTTATTCCAGTTGGTAATGACGTAGGGATTGAGACCAAACGTGACCTGGATGCGGTTGGGGATATTGGCCAGGAAATCATCGACATTTGAGTACTGAATCTCGGGCGTCTCGATGTTCGAGCGCGTCTGATCCTGTCTCATGAAGATTCCGCCAAACTTGATCGTGTGGCGCCCTTTGGTCAAAGAGCCGATCTGTTCGATGCTCCACCCCGTCCCCTTGCTGAGCAGCACCTCACCGGCATTGCTGAAGCCAAGGTTGCCGGTGATGCCCGGCACCCCCAGCCCATAGATTCCATCGAGACGCTCGACAAAGTTACGCTTGTATCCAAACCGCGTCTCGAGACTGATGGTTGACCCACCGTAGATGTAGTTGGCGGTCAGCGCATCATCAAGACCATCGAAGGTGCGCGGATTGGCGGCCGAGGCGCGCGGAGTGAGCGAATCGGGTCGGCCTCGCGTATACCGGCCGCTCAGACGGCCCCGATCCGTGATGTTGTAGTCGCCGCGCAGCACGACGTGATTGTCATTTCCCTGGCTCGATCCGAATCCTACGTAGCGCGCCGTAATGGCCCCCGGGGTGATCGGCTGGTTGGGAAGCGGCAACGTGTCGAAGAACGGCTTGTAACCCGCCACCGCCGCAATCGCCCGGTCACGAAACTCTTTCGTCGGAACTTCGGTGTTGAAGCTGGCAAAGCGCCGCAGCCGATAGGCCTCAAAGACGCCAAAAAAGAAGAGCTTGTTCTTCAGGACCGGCCCGCCAATCGATCCGCCAAACTGGTTGAAGACCTCCGGCGGTCGGGTCGAGAGAAACTGGTTCCGGGCATTGAGAACCCGCCCCTGGTAGTTCTCAAAGAGGCTCCCGTGAAATTCATTTCCACCACTGCGGGTGATCAGACCGACGTTGCCCGACAGCGTATTGGCAAACTCGGCGGAGGCGATCCCCTTGCTCACATTGACCTCGGCAATCGCCTCGAGGCTGACGACCCGGATCAGATTGAAGTTGCCGAAGGCGGTCAGCGAGTTCTCCTCCGCACTGCCCGAGGCCTGCGTTCCATCCACGGTCAAACCGGTCGCCCCCGGCGCAAGGCCGTTCATGACCACGCCCGTGCCGCCACCAGCTCCGCGAACCTGAAGTCCGGGACCATTGTTGACGAGGTTCGTCCAGTCGCGCCGCGGCAGCGGCAGCTCACGCACCTGCACCGACGAGTGGGTCACCAACTGCTCCGGACTGACATTCTGCAAAGTCGGCACCTCGGCCGTGATCGTCACCTTTTCGCTCAGTTGACCAACCGTCAGCGCGTAGCTCAATCGCAGCCGCTGCCCGGCAGTCAGCTCGATATTCTCCTGGGTCTGCTCCTTGAACCCACTCGCGCCAATCGTCAGGGCATAGCGCCCCACCGGCAGAAAGGTCAGCGCAAACTCGCCGCTGGCATCGGTCATCGCCGTGAAGACTCCCCCACTCGCGCCATTGACCACTTTTACACTCGCCCCGCTGATCGGCGCACCGCTCCCGTCCTGCACCGTGCCGTACAAGGTTGCGGTTGTCACCTGTGCGCGGAGCTCGGTCATCCCGACCAGTGTCGTCATCAGGACCATCAGGCCCGCACGTATCCATCGATTCATCAAACAGATTTGTCCAATATGTCGCTTCATACAACTCCTTTTTCCAGAAACGGAGGTGAGGGGGGACGATGCTCCGGCTCGTCAGATCCGACTGCCGGCTCATCCGGAATTCCAACCTCGCTCAAGACCACCCGGCAAGACTGGTCGCCCGGTGAAGATATCGGAACTCCTACGCGAGGGTGAAAATAGCTGGAGAAAATGAAAATTGTCAAGCTAAATTCCAATTTTTATACTTTACTTCCGTTTCTGATCGGCCTATCCTGAACTTCGAAGGCAAAGTTGGCAAAAGATTGGCAATAATCCACAAAGAGTTGTAGAAATGGTCCACCCCGGGGGAGTAAAAAAAACCAGGAAGGGTGCAGCGCATCTGAAGCGCCCGCCGAGATGTTCCGACCGCTTCGCTCAACGCCGGCAGAGCCGGCGACCTGGTCGATTGCCGATGGGGGATCGCGTGTCGGGAGATGACCAAGAACCGCGGAACGCAAGATTGGAATGAACGAAAAATGAGAAAGAACGAGACGAAAGGGCGACTGAAGAAGGGTGAAGTGGTGGCCGGAGTCGCATTGCAGCAACTGCGTTCGACCGAGTTGCCAAGATTGCTGGGAGCAGCTGGGTTCGACTACCTCTTCATCGATGCCGAACACGGTGGATTCAATATGGAGACGATGCAGGACATGGTCAAAGCGGCGGCGCAGGCCGGGATCACCCCCTTGATCCGGGTGGCCGAGTTGCGCTACTCGCTGGTCGCCCGGGCGCTCGATATCGGGGCGCAGGGGATCATCCTGCCGCGGGTGGAGGATCCGGAGCTGCTGCGAACCGCGCTCAGCTGGACGAGATTCCCTCCGCGGGGAATGCGGGGTTTTGGGATCACGCCCCCGCAGATCGATTACCGGGCGGCGAGCATGGTCGAGATCATGGCGGCGGCGAACGAAGAGACTTTGAACATCGTCCAGTTCGAGAGTGTCGAGGCTCTCGAGCGCAGCCATGAGCTGCTGGGGGTGGAAGGGATCGATGTGGCCATGATCGGGCCGGCCGATCTGTCGATCTCGATGGGGCTGCCGGGTGAATTCGACCATCCGCAACTGATCCGGGGAATCGAACGGTTCATTGGCGACTGTGAGCAGCACGGCGTGATTCCGGGCATCCACTGCCGGTCGACGGAGATGGCCAAGCCGTGGATCGCCAAGGGGATGAGACTGGTCGGTTGCGGCAGTGAGATCACCATGCTCATAGAGCGGGCCCAATCGATGATCAGCGAGCTGGGGATCAGCGAGCTGGGGATCAGTGCGCGCGGGATCAACAAGCCGGCGCTCGATTAGCGGCGGCCCGTTTCGCTCCAGCCCCGACCGGCCCAACGCTGGCGCCGCGATGGGGCCACAATGGGGCCACGATGGGGCTTATTCGCCTTGACGACTTTGGCCCGGCGGAGACCGGGCCATCTTTGGACGACCAATCCGATGGAGGTAATGATGAGGTTAATGATGAGAAAGTACGGGATGAGCAGGATGACGAGCTGGCTGGGGTTGCTGATGGCGATCCTCTTTCTGACGGGGTCAGTAATCGGACAGGGCGGGAAGGGCGTCACCTTCCGCGAGGAGGGTGACCGGATCGAGATTATGATCGACGGCCGCCCGGCGGCGCGGTACCACTTTGGCAGCGAGTGGCTGAAGCCCTTTCTGCACGAGGTGCGGGCCGGTTCCGGGACGGTGGTGACGCGCGGTTATCCGGTCACCCAGGTGACTGGCGAGAGCCGGGACCATTTCTGGCATCACGGGATCTGGTATGGGCACGGTGACATCAATGGAGTCGACTTCTGGCGCGAGTTTACTGGTGATCCGCGGGAGGACGCGAAGTTCAAGCTGCCGATCGGCCGCTTCGTCATCAAAGGGCGCCCCCGGGTCAAAGGCGGGGTGAAGAGTGGATCGCTTGCCGCCGATTTCGACCTGGTCACCCACGAGAAGAAGGTGATCGGGACGATTCGCCAGGTCTTCCGGTTTCGGCGGGAGGCGACGGCGACGCTGATCGATGCGGAGATCACGATTCTCGCCGACCGGGGGATAGCGCTGCGAATGGGCGACACCGAGGAGGGATCGCTGGGGCTGCGCTTCAATGATGCCTTCCGGCAGGACCGCGGGGCCGTCATCAGCAATTCGTCGGGACTGAAGGGGACGGAGAAGGTCTGGGGCCAGCGGGCGGAGTGGGTCGACTACACCACAACGATCAATGGCGAGCGGGTGGGCCTGACCATCCTGGATCACCCGGGCAACCCCAAGCACCCGACCTACTGGCACGCGCGCGGATACGGCCTCTGCGGAGTCAATCCGTTTGGGGAGCATGACTTTCACAACGATCCGCAGCGTGACGGGAGCCTGACGATCAAGGCCGGCGGAGACCTCCGTTTTCGTTACCGGATCGCGATCCACGGAGGCCAGCCGGCGCTCGCCAGCTGGAAGTCCGACTTCGTCAGGTGAGCAATCCTGGCCTCCGCTGGAAGCCGGTCGAGAGGAGAGATGATGGGCTTGCGCGATCAAGTGGGAGTGGTCATCGTGACGGGGCTTGTATTTGCCGGCCTCCTCGCCAGTGGGCGCAACGGCGAGTCGGTGCGGGGAGTGGCCGCCGCGAGCGCCGTGGTCACCAACAGCCTCGGCATGCAGATGGTGCTGATTGAACCGGGGCGGTTCCGGATGGGCAGCGACCGGCCCGCCGCGGAGGAGCTCGGGGGACCGCTGCTGCAGGTCCCGGAGACCGACTGGGACGAGCGCCCAGTCCACGAGGTGACGCTGACGCGCCCCTTCCGCATCGCGGCAACGGAGGTGACGATCGAGCAGTTCCGGCAGTTCCGGCCCAACTTCTCCGATGCCGGGCACTCCGCCCCCTATGCGACCGGGATCAGCTGGGACGAGGCCGTCGCCTTCTGTGAATGGCTGAGCCAGCGGGAAGCGCAGCCGTACCGCCT
>JBEAVZ010000022.1:0-5203 GCA_041160645.1 Acidobacteriota bacterium | reverse complement strand
GCGGGGGCTCGAGCTGGACGGCGGACGCTGGACGGGCGAGGGACAGAGCACCCCGGTGGCGCACGAGACGCTGAAAATAAATCAATCTCAATACATCTATCTCGAGGACAGTGACATCCACGGCGCGAATGACAATGCGGTCGATTACGTGGCCGTCCAGTATGGCCACGTCGTCGGCAACCGGATCCATAACTGCAACGACTGGGCCATGTACGTCAAAGGCGGATCGGCCTACCTGCGGATCGAGGCGAACGAGTTTTACGATGCCGGAACGGGCGGGTTCACCACCGGCCAGGGGACCGGGTTTGAGTTCATGACCGCGCCCTGGCTCCATTACGAAGCCTATGACATCAAGGTGATCAACAATGTTGTTCACGACACCATGGGCGCCGGACTCGGAGTCAATGGCGGCTACAACATTCTCATGGGGTGGAACACCCTCTACCGGGTCGGGCGGCGGAGCCACGTGATCGAGATCGTTCCGGGAAGTCGGAGCTGTGATGGCAACACGGCGCGCTGTGAAGCGCACCGGACGGCCGGGGGCTGGGGCACGGCGACCGGGGACGGGCAGTATATCCCGGCGCGCAATGTCTACATTTTCAACAACATCGTCTACAACCCATCGGGTTACCAGAGCCAGTGGCAGCATTTCGAGATTCGCGGACCGGTAGCTCCCCCGGCGGGAAGCAATGTCAGCGCCCCGGCGCGGGTCGACGTGAACCTGCAGATTCGCGGGAACATCATCTGGAACGGGCCAGCCAACCACTCCCTGGGTCTGGGAAGCGATACCGGCTGCCTGCCGACCAATCCAACCTGCAATGAGGCGCAGCTCCGCGCCGATAATGCGATCAATACCGTCGAGCCGCAGCTGGTCAATCCGGCGGCTGGTGATTACCGACCACGGGCCGGCAGCAACATTGCCGGCGTGGCGAGCTTTCTTCCGGGCAACTTTGGGTGGAGCGACGCGCCGACGACGCCAACTGTCCCGGCGGGGAATCCTGACAATCGCAACCTGCGGGATCGGGAGAACCGGGTGCGGAGCGCTGCCGGTCCGGCTGGAGCGTGGTTGTTGCCGGCGACCGTCACGCTAGCGACCGTCTCGGCAGCCAACTACCGGAATACAGTGGCGCCGGAATCGATCGTCTCTGGTTTTGGAACGGAACTGGCCGCCGGAGCGCTCACGGCAACCGAGACCCCGTTGCCGACCAGCCTGCAGGGGACCACGATCACGGTGACCGACAGCGCGGGAACGAGCCGGGCGGCCCCGCTCTTCTACGTCTCGCCGGCGCAGGTCAATTTCCTGATCCCGGCCGGGACGGCCAGTGGAAAGGCAACCCTCTCGCTGGTCAATGGCAGCGTGCGGGCAACGGGTGAGGTGAACATCGGAGCTGTCGCGCCGGGAATCTTTACCGCCGATTCGAGCGGCAACGGGACGGCCGCCGCGCTGGCGCTGCGCGTGCGGAGCAACCAGACGATCAACTATGAGTTTCTGGTCCGGGTCTCCCCGTCGACCGGCCAGCTCGAAGCGCTGCCGATCGATCTCGGCCCGGAGGGCGAAGCGGTCTATCTGATCCTCTTCGGGACCGGCTGGCGGAACCGCGGCACGGTCAGCCTGACCATGGGCGGAACGACAGTTCCGGTCCAGTTCAGCGGCGCCCATTCGTCACTGATCGGGCTCGATCAGCTCAACGCGCTCATCCCCCGCAGCCTGAATGGGCGGGGGGCGATCGATGTCATCCTGACCGTCGACGGACAGGCCGCGAATACGGTGCGGGTGACGATCAGGTAACGGATCTGCGAGCGGTTCACACCTCGTCGGGCGAGACGAACCGCTCTTCGCGGGCAGCGGCGTAGATCGCCTCGACCAGCTGGAGTGAAAGACAACCCTCGCGCCCATCGATCGACGGGGCACGATCAGCGGCAATGGCCTCGATCATCTCGGCAATCTGCCGGCGATGGCCCTCGCAGGAGATGGCCGCCGGATTGGCCGAACCGTCGGTCAGCTGTTCGCTCGCGAGCGGCGGCGGCGCAGCGCCATCGACCGCCCAGGTGGCAATGGAATCGCCCTCGAGGATGATCGTTCCCCGCTCACCGCTCAGTTCGAGACGGCGCTTGAAGCCTGGCTTGGCCGAGGTGGCCGCCTCGATCATCCCCAGCGCGCCGCTCGCAAAGCGGAGCGAGGCGACCAGCGTATCCTCTCCCTCGAGGTGCGGGTAACGCAGCGCCCCCCTGAAGGCCGCCACCCGCTCGACCGGCCCGGCGATCCACCGCAGCAGATCGACCGTGTGGATGGCCTGGTTGATCAGCGCGCCGCCGCCATCGAGGGCGAGCGTGCCGTGCCAGGACCCGGCCGCATAGTAGCCCGGCTCGCGGTACCACTTGACCAGCGCATCCGCCAGCATGAGCCGGCCGAGCCTTCCCTCCCCGACCGCCGCCCTGATCGCCTGGACCGCCGGCAGAAAGCGGCTCTGGAAGATGACGCCAAGTTTAACGCCATGCTTGTCACACGCCTCGATGAGGGCCTTGGCCCGCGTGAGGGTCACCTCGATCGGCTTCTCGACCAGAACGTGACGACCGGCGGCGGCCGCCTCGATCCCCAGCTCGGCGTGGGTGCCGCTCGGGGTACAGATGCTCACCAGATCGAGGTCGGGATGGGCAAGGAACTGCTGGTAGTCGGTGTAGGCTGTCGCGCCATAGCGTGCCGCAAACTCGGCGGCGCGCGCGCCATCACGGGAGCAGACCGCGACCAGCCTTGTCCCACCGAGCTGGCGAATCGCCTCCGCCTGCACCCCGGCAATCATGCCGATGCCCACCAGACCGATCCCTCTCACTGCACCATTTCTCTTCATGCTTTTCTCCTCTCAACGCGGGTGATCCTCACTGGCCGTTCTCACTTGTCCGGGCAAAATACTGACTCTCTTCCTGTTCAATGGAGACTTTGGGGGCCAGCAGGATCTGGTCAGGCGATTTGAACGACGTCGGGATCTCTTCGTGTGCCCATCATCGTCCGGCGGAGATTTTAGTATAAAGTTGATTAACGAACGCGCAGAAATTGCGAAAACCTCACCGTCTGGCGGATTTTTTGGTTTATCGCGGCCAACTCGACCGTCTGCTTGACGTAGATGTCATCATTGTCCAACTGATCGCCGGCCCAGGTGAAGGCGATCAACTTGCCATCCGAACTCAGAGCTGGGAATCTCTCCGGTCCAGGAAATGAGGTCAGTGGCTGGGGAATGGCCGCCACCGGCTGGCTCTTCGGAGAAAGGATGTAGAAAGTCGTCCAACCACCAATGACGGCCCCCAGCAAAAGGGTGACGCCTATCAGCAAAACCCGGGTACGCCCCCCCGACCACTTGCCAGCTTCCCCACCCGTGTCTTTAGATGAACCTGAGCGCTCTTCTCCGTTAAGGGCGGCTTTCTCTTCAGGGATTGAATCATCTTGGACATTGACCTCTCCCTGAAACCTGTATCCCCGCCCCGGAACGGTCATAATCATTTGCGGCTTACGAGGGTCATCTTCGATGAGGCGGCGAATAGCGTCGATGCTGTTGGTTAAATTTGCCTCATCGATCTACTGGTCTGGCCAGATTTTCTCAAAGATCTCCTCTTTAAGCAGCAACCGGCCAGCATTTTCGACCAACAGAAGCAGTATCTCGTAACGCTTCCGCGTCAGCGGGAGATGCTCATCTCCACGGCGCAGCGATGCACCGGACGTCTCCAGAACGAAAGAGCCAAAAAAATATTTGCGCTGCCTCTTGATGTCTGCCATTCAAATACTTACCACCTGACCATCGAACTGCGAAAAAATCATCCATCCAATAATCTATCGGCATTGACTGAGATAATTATCATGCGCAGCGCGGCGAAAAAAAGTCGCTCGCCAGGAAGCTCGTCGTCTGGTTTGGCGTCAAGGTGACTGTCCTGTCCGCCACCGAACAGTTCGAGCCATCGATGAAGAAGAGGTGGACGTAGGCCCGCCGACTCGGACTCGTGTTGGTGATCGAAATCCGCGAGTCGTTCGTCGCCGGATTGAATCCCGACGAATAGAGGTTGTAGATCAGCACGCTCCCCGGCTTCTGCCCCGCTAATTGGCCAAGCACCAACCCTACCGGATCTCCGGGGCCTGCCGGCGTCGCACTGACCTTCACCGTCGCGCTGGGCCCTGAAACCCCATTTATCGTCGTGGTGATCTGGTACTGCGTTCCACTGGTCGCCACCGCACTCACCTGCACCAGATAACTGATCGTCACGCTGCTGTTCCCGGGAATTGTCCCCGTCCAGGTCACCGTCGGAGTCGAGGCCGGAGAAGAGACAGACTGCGTTCGATAGATCTCTTCTCCTCCCGATGCGCTCACCGTCCCAGCTCCAATCAGGCACGTCCCGAACGGCACCGAACAGCTAACACCAACCATCCCCGACGGCAGGCTCGCCACAGAGGTGACAGCCGCCGGCGTCGAGGCGGGGTTGGTCAGTATCTGAACGATCGGCACCGTGCCGCCCGGTCCGATCTCTCCACCCTGCAATTGAACCGTGGGGACGTCCGCCACGACCGACGAGGTGACCAGGGTAGCCGTCGCCGTGAAGGTCACCGGCGAGCCGGTCAGTCCACTACTCGTCGCCGTCAGCGTGTTGGCTCCAGCCCCCAGCTCCAGTCTCCCTCTTCCGGCCGCACCTCCGCTCCCCTCTCCGCGAAGCTCGCCCGCAGCCCCGTCCCTGGATTCTCCGCTCGCCATCCTGATCCTTTCTCTGCGTCCGCCTCGATCGCGTGCTTCCACTCCTCATGCGCCGCCAGAATGCTCTTCCAGTCTGACCGCTCCATCCCCGCCGGCAGGTTCTCCGCCGTCCCCTCTCGCCGCTGACTCTCCCCGCTTCCTCCCCCCGCGTCCAGTCGCTGCTCTCTTCCCGCACTCATACTCATCACGATCATCACCACCATTCCCACCAACCCTTTTTCGAGTATTCTCTTCATTTTGTCTCCATTATTCTCGTGTGTAGCCTGTTCTCGTTTTATGCTCTCGATGATCATCGATCAGGCGATTGCTTACCCCATAAGGAAAATCCACCTTCGGGGTGACATAGCATTGGAAGAAAATGTATTCCGGACACGAGCAAGTCGGAGATTTAAGGACTGATCAGTAAAATCAGCGCGAACAGCCTCGATCCGGCAGCCGGGCATAAGGTTGGAGCTATTGCTGGGACACAA
>JBEAVZ010000538.1:0-7266 GCA_041160645.1 Acidobacteriota bacterium | reverse complement strand
GGGGACCCAGAGCGGAGTCTTCAACGAGGCGGAAGAATCACTGGTCAGCAACATCTTCCGCCTGGCCGATCAGCGGATCAGCACCCTCATGATTCCGCGTTTGCGCATGACGTGGCTCGATGTCAACGATCCACCCACACTCAATCGTCAGCGGGTCATCGACAGCACCTATGCCGTCTTTCCCGTCGCACGGGGTTCAGTCGACGAGATCTTTGGGCTGGTCCGAGGAAAGGATCTCCTCGCCAGCCTTATCCAGCTCCCGCCGGGGGAGGAGGTGACGATTCCGTGGGAATCACTGCTCATCCGACCGCCACGCATCCCGGAGACCCTCTCTGCACTCGACGCGCTCGATCACTTCCGGGCGGGCTCAATTCCCATGGCCCTCGTCATCGACCAGCACGGAGCGGTGGAAGGACTCATCACTCCGGAAGACATCCTGCGGGGGATTGTTGGTGATCAGCTGCTTCAAGAGAGTACGGCCGTGAGTCCGGCCGACAGTGACGCGGTCGCGCAGGCCGACGGAAGCTGGGTCCTTGCCGGCTCGATCTCCCTCCACCGGCTGCGGGAGCTTCTGCCGCTCGGAGTGGCGCCTGGCGAGGAGCGCGGCCACTTCACGACCCTCGCCGGTCTGATCATGGCCCTGCTTGGCCGCATTCCGCGGCGGGGCGACCAGATTGAGTGGAAAGGATTCCGCTTCGAGGTGCTCAGCATGGAGGGCCGGCGGGTCGAGAAGGTCCACCTGCGGAGCAGATCCGCTCCCGGTCGGTAAGCGTTCTCCTCCGCCGCGCGCCTTCAACGACTGCCCGCAACGCAAAGAGCCGGGAAGAAGCGACCAGTTGCTGACTGGCCACCTCTTCCCGGCTCGTTCAATCTGCCACTCGCGACTCACCCGCTCGCCAGTGTCAGTGATGATCAGGCCAGGGCAATATCGAACTGCTCCTGGTGAACGGTCGGATCGCTCTTGATCGTCACCACCCCACCCAGGTAGGCCTCGACCTCATTGAGAATATCCCGCTCCGAACTGCGCAGCGCCTTCGCCACATCCGGATTGACCCGCAGAATAACCTCGTTGTGGCTATCGACATTCTTCGAAACCCGTCTGGCTTCGGCGAGAATCTCATAGCAGATGGTCTGGGAACTCTTGATCATCCCACCGCCACCACAGTAGTGGCAGGGCGTGCAGAGGGTCCGCTCAAGAGACTGCTTGACCCGCTTGCGGGTGATCGCCACCAGTCCAAAGTCGTTGAACTGCAGAATCTTCGAGGGCGAACGATCGTTCTTCAGCTCCATCTCGAGCGCCTGCATGACCTTCTGCCGGTTCCGGCGCTCTTCCATATCGATGAAATCGAGAACGATGATGCCCCCCAGATCGCGCAGGCGAATCTGACGGACGATCTCCTTTGCGGCCTCGAGATTGGTCTTGACGATCGTATCTTCGAGCCGGTTCGACTTGCCGACAAACTTGCCGGTGTTGACGTCGATGGCCACCAGCGCCTCGGTCTGGTTGATGACAATGTAGCCGCCGGATTTGAGCCAGACGCGCGGCTTGACGGCCTTGTCGATCTCGCCCTGGACACCGTAGTGCTCGAGGATCGGGGTCTCACGAGTGTAAAGCTTGACCCGGTTGACCAGCTTGGGAGCAAAGCGATTGACGAAATCGACAATCCGCTCATACTCAAACTCGTTGTCGACGCGGATCGCCGAAAACTCCGTCGAGAGTTGATCACGCAGAATGCGCTGGATCAGATCGAGATCACGGTGGACGATCGAGGGGGCCTTGATCCGCTCGGAACGGCGACGGATCTCGGTCCACGTGCGGATGAGGTAGTGCATATCTTCACGCAGCTCCTCCGTCGGGCAGCCATTGGCGGCCGTCCGGACGATGAACCCGCCAGTGGCGCCGGCCTCGGCGCGCAGCGTGTGGAGCGTCCGCTTCAGACGCTGCCGCTCCTCATCGGTGCCAATCTTGCGCGACACCCCAATATGCTCAACGGTCGGCATGTAGACGATGTAGCGGCCCGGCAGGGCGATGTGCGAGGTGATGCGGGCGCCTTTCTGACCGATCGGCTCCTTGGCAATCTGGACGATGATCTCCTGTCCCTCCCGGAGAAGGTCGGAGATGACCGGACGATGGTACCGCTCGGCACTCGCGCGGGGCGGAACGATTGGCGGCGCCGCCACCGGCTCTTCAACCTCGGCGGGTCCAGCCGGTTCACCCTCGCTCGCCCCCTCTTCACCGCGCGGGCGATAGGTACGCCGACGCCCACGTCCACCCCGGCGGGTGGCAAACTCACCACGCCGTGGCTTCTGGCGAACCTCCGCCTCGGCATCCTCGAGCGGCTCTTCGACGGCGGCCGCCTCATCCGACGCACCCGCCTCGGACGCCTCGGAGGTCTCTTCGATGGTCTCGGCGCCCACCGGGATCTCCTCGCTCAGCTCGCCGGTCTCATCCTGCCCCGCCGCGCGGGGAGCAACTTCGGCGACCGACTGAACCTGCGCCGCGTTCTCGGCGTCATCACTGATCCGCTCCAACTCTGAGGCCGCGGGCAGCTGCGCCTGCAGCGAACCAACCGTCACCTCTGGCGTCGGATCAACCTCGACCAGCGAGACTTTGCGCTCCTCATCGTGAATCCGTCCGCTGATGCGGTCCTGCATCATCGCGTCCTTCAGCATCTCACCATCGACCAAGCCCGCCTCGTCATCGGTGATCCGCTCCAGTGGTTCGTGGTGCGAAATGACCAGCGAGGAGAGCGTTCCGACCATCACCCCGGGTTCCGACTCCTCTGCGGGAGCGGCCACGAGTCGCCCCGTGGCTTCATCATCCTGGCCAGCCGGCGCCGCCGGCTCAACCGCGCCCGTCTCCTCTTCGACCGCCTCGGCGGGACGCCGACGGCGCGGACGGCGGCGGCGGCGTCCTCCGCTAAACTCCTCCTCACCTTCCGTGCGCCGCTCGGCTCCGGCCTCGCTCCGTGGCTCGGGCTCGCTGACCACCTCCGGTTCTTCCTCAGCCTCGACGATGACCGCCGGCGCCTCCTCGGGCGTCTCCTCACCATAGCTCAACCGCCGTTGACGACGCTGACGGGGTGACGGCTTCGCCGCCTCCCGCGCCACCGGACGAACCGGCGCCTCAGCATCCTCGGTCAACTCATCATCAGGCAGGCTCTCAAGGATCGGCTCCTCGGCAATCTCCTCAAAATGGCTGATCGCCGCGTTGAGATCGATCTCCTTGTCCTCTTCGACCGCCGCGACCTGTGGCTCATACCGCGGGTGTTCCCGGTGGCCCCGTCCCCGCTCGCTGCGCTCTCCACGGTCGGATTGACGATCCGCCCGTCCCGGCGCCCGCCCGGTCTCCTTCTTCTCATCACCGGATCCCTCATCGAGATCCTCCTCATCGAAGAAGTCCGAGACGTAGAGGAACGAATCCCGTTCCAGTCCGATATCGACAAAGGCCGACTGCATCCCGGGCAGGACCTTCATCACGCGGCCCTTGTAGATGTTGCCAACTATCCCCTGATTCTCATCGCCGCGCTCGACATAGAACTCGGTGACCAGATCATCCTCGACAATCGCAATCTTCTTCTCGCGTCCATTGACGCTGACAATTAATTCTTTGGACATTAAACTCTCCTGTGTAGTACGGAGGGGCGGAGGGGCAGACATCGCCTGGCGGTCTGCGCCAATCTTCGCCCGAACGAATATGTTTTCAAATTTGCTGTCCGCGCCTGTCGGCCAATCATCAATTGACGAAACGGCGCAGACGGACGTTGATCGCCAAACCCAGCCCAAAAAAGGTGGCGATGACTGATGTTGAGCCATGGCTCATCAGTGGCAGCGGGATCCCCATAATCGGCAGCAATCTGACGACCATCCCCACATTGACCGTCACGTGATAGAGCAGCAGGACGGCAAAACCGATCACCAGAAAACTGCCCAATCGTTCACGAGTCTGACTGGCAATGCCAATCAACCTGAGGATGATAAAGAGATAACCGACCAGAACCAGGGAAGCTCCAATGAATCCCCACTCTTCGCTGGCCACGGCATAGATGAAATCGTTATGGACCTCGGGCACGAAACCCAGGGTCCCCTGGGTGCTTCCACGCAAACCCTTCCCGAAAATACCACCGGAACCTACGGCAATCTCGGCCTGTTCATTCTGGTAGCGAAAGCGCTTCTCGGCGAGTTCGGGCCAGTAGACCGCCCTGATCCGCTCACATTTGTAACCCGGGCAACTCTTCAGATAAGGAATTGCATAGGGCAATGACAAGCCGATCAGAAGCAGCAACGCCGCTAAGCCTGCCACAAGCCAGCGCCAATTGATACCCAACAGAAAGAACATCGCACCCAGAAATGAGATGTAACTGAGAGCGCTTCCCGTGTCATTCTCGAGAAACACGAGCCCTGTCGGCAGGACCCAGATCAAGACCATCTTCACCCAGGGCAGAAGGTACCTGATCAATATCTCCTCCAGAATTCGTCTGATTGGCCAGCTCTTGATACCGCGAAGATCGACCTGCGGAATTCTGAATTTGGAAGAATACGACGCCAGATAGACGATCGTAAAAAGTTTAGCAAACTCGGATGGCTGAAATCCGACCGGACCCAGATGGAGCCAACTGCGATTGCCGTTGACCTCTTTTCCAAGCGGGGTCAGGACCAGGGCCAGGAGGCCCACACCGATCCAGTAGAGTACCGCGCCATACTGATTGGCGATGATCCGGTAGTCGATCATCGTCGTCATAAAGATGACGATGAGACCGATCACGATACCGACGGCCTGCCGCTCCCAGAGCCCGGGATAGGGCTCGGCGCTCGAGATCTCCAGCAGACCAAAGGAGGCCAGCAGGAGTGCTGCGATCAGAAGCGGCCAGTCAAAATCGGTAATGTAGCGGCGATTGACAGCAAACATACTCTGTCGATCAGGGACGGTTCGGCAATCCGGTCACCGGCCTCTTCTCCTCTTCTCCGGGTGGTAGATCCCCGGGAGGGACTCCTTTCGTCGACTCCGCAGTTGTCGCCAGGGGAGGCAGTCCACGCGTTCGGCGGTAGTACTCCTCGTAGATTGGGCGCGCCCGCGGGGCCGACTGTTTTCCACCAAATCCGGCATTCTCGGTCAGAATGACCATCGCGAGTTCCGGATTGTCACGGGGAGCGAAACTCATGAACCAGGCGTGGTCCTTGTTCTTTGCCCCCACTTTATCATTTGAGGCCACCTGGGCGGTTCCGGTCTTGCCACAGACATCGAAACCTGGCACGGCCGCCGCCGCCGCGGTTCCCGACCCATTGACGGCCTGCCACATCCCACGCCGGACGATATCCTTAATCTCCGGCCCCATCGGGACGACAAAACTGCCCGCATCGACATAATCCATCTCACCGTGGCGGCGGCCAAACCGGTCAATCCCGCCGGAGGCCCGTTTGAGCAGGTGCGGCGTATACATCTGGCCGCCAATCGCCAGGCCGGCGACGTACCGCAGCAGCTGGATCGGCGTCGACGCATTCGTTCCCTGGCCAAATGATGAGGCCGCCATATCGTAATCCGTCCAGCGCGCCTCGCGTTTGGCCAGCTCGTCATCCTTCTCCGACCACGCACCGCCCTGGTCGAGCTTGCGGCGCTTCATGACGTTGCGGGTAATGTTCTCTTTGACCGCTCTCGTCGGGGTGAGTCCACTCGACTCACGCGGAAGATCGATCCCCGTCTTCTCGCCAAATCGAAAGATCTTCACCCACTTCTCGAATCGCTCCACTCCAAGCTTGATGCCCAGTCGATAGTAGTAGCCATCGGCGGAGAGGGCAATCGCCGTCACGACATCGGGCATGCCCAGATTGGAGAGTGAGTTCATGAAGTAGTTGCCGAGCTGAATCCCGCCATCCTGCACCCGCGAATCTTCCGGAGTGATCACATTTTCATTGAGGGCGGCAACCGACGTCAACAGTTTCCAGGTCGAACCGGGAGGATAACTGCCCTGAATGGCCCGATTGTAGAGCGGTTTATCCGGATCCCCATAGAGGTCGCGAATCTCTTCCTGCCCCTCACTGGTCTTGGCCCGCAGAGAGAAGACATTCGGGTCGAAGGCGGGATGGGAGACGAGCGCCATGATCTCACCATTACGGGGATCAGAGACGATGATCACTCCCCGGTCGGACGGCATCGTCGTCGTCTGGGCCTCAGCCATCCGCTGCACCCGGAGGTCGATCGTCGCATAGAGATCGCGTCCCGGGATGGGCGGCTTGACGCTGATCTCGCGCTGAATCCGCCCTTTGCTGTCGACGATCACCGTCCGCTCACCATCCTGCCCGCTCAGAATCTCGTTGTAGGTGCGCTCGATTCCTGACTTCCCAACGATATCGCCCAAATTGAAACCATTCTCTTTCGAGAAGGGCGACTTGGGATCATTCAGCTCGCTCCGGCTCACCTCACCCACATAGCCAATGGCGTGGGCGGCGATCGTTCCAAGTGGATAGGAGCGGCGCGGAGCCTCTTCGGAGCGAATCATCGGATACTCGTACTGGTGCGCCTCAACCCAGGCGACATCGGCCGGAGTCGCCATCTCCTTGACGACGATCGACTCGTACTTGGGTTCGAACTTCGCGGCTTCAAAGCGCCGCTTCAGCCATTCCCGATCGATCGCCAGGTTCTCAGTGAGCATCGTCGCGATCTCATCGATGTCGCGGACATCCTTGCGGCTGATGACAATGTTGTATGAGGGCTGACTGGTCGCGAGAATCTCACCATTTCGATCAAAGATCGTCCCGCGCCGCGCCTGGATCGAGAGAACTCTGGTCCGATTCTGCTCGGCCCGCTCGATGAAGAACTCGTTGTTGACCACCTGCAGGTACCAGAGACGTCCAATCAGGGTCGCAAAGATCAATATCGCCAGCAGATTGAAGAACGAAACACGCACAGCAATCTGTCGCGACTGTCGCGTGGTGTCGGTAATCTCCAGATTCGGCTCTTTGAAGATCATCATCGCTGATCCTTGCCAACTCTCTTGGCCATCTGTCCCGGGTCCCCCGGGTGGCGTCAACTCCTTCGTCGACGGGCCTCTTCGCGCCTTCGCCGAAGAACGTCACCACGGAGAAATATACGATCCAGAACAATGTAGAGCAGAGTCGAGGCGATCAGATGGGCGAGGAGAGCGAAGATGAAGATGGCGGCAACTCTTCTCCCCCCGGCAAGCGCCGGGAAATTGAGCTTTAACACCGCATAGAAGATGAGCCGGACACTCGTGTTGATCAATGTCGAGGCGGTGACGGCAATGAATC
>JBEAVZ010000535.1:0-2667 GCA_041160645.1 Acidobacteriota bacterium | reverse complement strand
TGTCGCGAATCTTTACCGGCGCCAGCCCATTCACCTTCGGTGGGCTCGGTGGACGTTCCTGGGCCAGTCCGGCCGCGGGCACGATCGAGGCGCCGCCGAGGGCGATCCCCGTCGACAACATTCGTATGGCATCCCTGCGCTTCATAAGTCCTCCCCGATGGCTATAGATGGTGATAGCTGACGACAAATGGGAAATATGCAGGCGCCGTCCGAGCGAAGCCGGCTCCGGCTCGAAGGGGAACACTTACGGCAGAAAGGGCTCGGCCCTGAGGTCTGCCAGATCGCACCGCCTGGTGGTCGGCCGCGAAGAACGCCTGGTTGTATGTGAATCGAAACTGCGAGTAGACGCGGAGGAATATATTCTGAGGTACCTGAGCTGTCAATAAAAAGCGCTACTCAAACAACGACCTGATCTTTCTGACGAGGTTGTTTGAGAAGAGAAACGCAAGAATTTTCGCGAAGCTCTTTTCAAAGTCCGCGCTGTATGGATACCAGATCAGCTCGCGTTTGAGTCCAAAACGATCGGTGATGGTCACCTGCTGATTGCAGAAACGCCGGATGCCTTCCGCGCCGTGGCGCTTGCCAATGCCGCTCTCCTTGAGCCCCCCGGAGGGCGCATCGGTAATGGCGAAACCGACAATGACATCATTGACGCAGGTAATGCCTGCCTCAACTGCGGCGGCGAGCTCTTCGCCCTGCGTGCGATTGCCGGTCCAGACACTGGCATTCAGACCATAGCGCGAATCGTTTGCGAGACGGAGCGCCTCGGCCTGATCGCGAACCCGCATGATCGGCAGGACCGGACCAAAGGTCTCCTCGGTCATGACGCGCATCGAGTGATCGACAGCGGCGAGGACAGTCGGCTCATAGTAATGGCCCGTCAGGTTGGGGTTGAGTCGTCCACCGGTGAGGACCTTTGCCCCCTTGCGACGAGCATCTTCGACGTGGGCCGTGACCGTCTCGAGCTGGCGTGGCCAGGTCATGGATCCAACATCGACCCGCTGGCCGGAGTCGGTCTGGCCAGCATCAAAGCCCTGCCGCAGCGCTCTGGTCCTGGCGACGACCAGTTCGGTGAAGCGGTCGGCGACCGGCTCTTCGACATAGACCCGTTCGACCGAGATACAGACCTGCCCCGAGTTGGTGAAGGCGCCCCAGACGGCGGCATTGGCCGCCCGCTCGAGATCGGCATCGCGGAGCACAATCATCGGATCCTTGCCACCCAGTTCGAGACTGCACGGGATGAGCCGTTCGGCGGCGCGCATGGCGACGCGGCGCCCGGTCGCCGTGCTGCCCGTGAAAGAGATCATCTCGACCTCATCGACCAGCGCGGCCCCGGTCTCGCCGTATCCATTGACAACCTGGATCAGGTCGGCTGGAAATCCCTGGGCAGTCAGACTCTCGCGCATCAGCTCCGCCCCGCGCCGGGCAATCAGCGGGGTCCACTCGGAGGGCTTGATGATCACCGCGTTGCCGGCCAGCAGGGCGGGGATCGCCTCACCGATGGTCAGAATGAGCGGAAAGTTCCAGGGCGTGATAAAGCCGACTACGCCGCGTGGCTGGTAGTGGACAGTCACCCGCTTGTTGAGCATCATATGCGGCGTGATCCGGTGCGGGTCGAGAAACTTGCGCGCCCGCTTGCCATAGAAGGTAAGCATGTCGCCGACATAGGCCAGTTCGGTCAGCCCCTCCATCCGTGGCTTGCCGTTCTCGCGGCAGAGCAGCTCGATCAGCTCCTCGCGATGGGTAAGAAAGATGTCACGGGCCGCCAGAAGAACCTCCGCCCGTCTGGCAAGCGGAGTCTCGGCCCAGCGGCGGGCGGCGACGCGGGCGCGTTCCGCGGCGGCCCGCACATCCGCGGGCGTGTCGACCGGAACCTCACCGAGCCGCTCCAGTGTCGCCGGACTGATCACCTCAATTCTGTTATTCGACGCGGAACTGATCTGCTGTGCCATGGTGACGGACTCCTCGTTAGCTTCGGGCCGTGATCTCAAACTCGATCACGACCTCATTCTTGACCTTGATCGTGCCACCCGCGGTCGAGTAGGGACGAATACCAAAATCGGTCTGCCTGAGCAGGTATCTGCCGGTGGCCCGCAGCTGACCGGGCGCGGTGCGGAGCGTGACCGGGATGGTGATCGATCTGGTCTGGCCGTGCAGGGTGAGGTCTCCCTGCAGCAGCAGGCTGAACTCGCCCCTGCCCTGCTCCTTCAGTCCCGCGATGCCGGTCGAGCGAAAGATCGCCTCGGGATAACGCGCCGACTCGAGCACCTCTTCGTGCATCGAGCGGGTGATCTTCTCGCGGTCACGATCACTGATCTTCTCGTCGAGAACGACCATCGAGCGGGTATCGGCGCGCAACTCGAGCCGCGAAGCGGCAATCGCCGTGGGCGCCAGCGTGACCTTTCCCGCATAGCTGCGAATGCCAATGTTATGGTC
This sequence comes from Acidobacteriota bacterium, assembly GCA_041160645.1. Taxonomy (GTDB): domain Bacteria; phylum Acidobacteriota; class Blastocatellia; order RBC074; family RBC074; genus CAIOZW01. The sequence goes on along the minus strand of JBEAVZ010000535.1, from coordinate 231 downwards.
GTGGGCAAGCGCGGAGAAGAGCCCCGCCTTTCCGACGAAGACCCGAAAACTGCTCTCGGCTGGCGCCAGACGATACTCCTGGTACTGCTGGGCGGAGTGGGGACTGGCGACCCCGAGGAGAAGCGCCAGGAGCATCACGAATGGATTGTTGAAAAGCATGTTCTCTCCTGACCGCTATGGCGCGGGCGTCCAGAGGTATTCCGCAAGGCGGCACCGCCCCGCATCGTTGAA
>JBEAVZ010000052.1:0-2792 GCA_041160645.1 Acidobacteriota bacterium | reverse complement strand
TGATAATCCCCTTGCTCTTGCTGACCCTCCTCGCGACCATCTGCGGCGCGGTCATTGGCAGTTTTCTGAATGTGGTCATCCACCGCACTCCCCGCGGGGAGTCGGTGGTCTGGCCCGGGTCGCACTGCCCCGCCTGCGGAGCGGCGATTCGCCCGCTCGACAACATTCCCCTGCTCAGCTTTCTCCTGCTCCGCGGCCGATGTCGTCATTGCGGGGTGGAGATCTCGCGTCGGTATCCATTGGTCGAACTGGCGACGGCACTCATCTTCGGGGCGCTCTTCTGGAAGAATGGGGCCACGCCGGAGACGCTTCTCGAGATGGGCTTTGCGGCGACCATGGTCGCCCTGCTCTTTATCGACATCGAGACGCGAACGCTCCCGAACGTCATTACCTACCCGTTGCTGCTCAGCGGTCTGCTGGCGACCCTCTGGCGGAGCGGCTGGGGCGAGCCGCTCGTCTACAGTTTCGATCTCTCGCTCCTCTTCTCCGCTGGTGAGGTGGCGGAGAACCCCCTCTACCCGGCCATCCGCGGGGCGCTTCTGCTCGGACTGGCCACTCCGGCCCTTTGGTTCATCGACCGGCTCGACCTGCTGCTGTTTGGGAAGTACTTCGAGTGGGAGGATGTCCACGTCGATCCGGCCAATCCGGCTGAGCCAACTGAACAGGAGGATGAAGCGTGGAAGCGGGCGGAGCAGATCCACCACCGGGTCATCGTAGGGTCGATGGTGATCGGCCTGCTGGTCGGCAGCGCCTGGTTTGTCGGCGTACTGAGCTACGGTGCGCTCGATCGGCTGACCGTCGACAAGGCGATTGAGGGACTGGCGGCCGGCGTCGCCGGAGCGCTGGTCGGCGCAATTCCACTCTGGCTGTTGCGCAGCGTCTATTTCTTCCTGCGCGGTCGTGAGGGAATGGGTCTCGGCGACGTCAAGCTGATGGCCGGCATCGGGGCATTTCTGGGCTGGCAGGGGGCCCTGGGGACGATCCTGCTTGGCTCGATGAGCGGATCGATCGTCGGGCTCCTCCTCCTCCGGTTCCGCCGGGGTCAGGAGGGTCTGCAGACAACTATCCCCTTCGGATGTTTTCTTGGTCTCGCCGCACTGCTGATCCTCTTCAGAAGTGGCCTCTGAGAATCCGGAACAGTCGGTGCCGACGGCGGGAATCGTCCCACCCAACAGAGCTACTCGCCAGACCAGCAGCTAACGGCAGCGCGGACGAATTGACTGGTTGGCCCAATCGGATTCATTTCCTGGTGGTCAGGCCACCTGACTCTTAAAATGAGGCTTGCACCTGGAAACGGGCCCAGCTATCCTGCGGATGATGAAAAACGACACCCTGACCAATCGCAAAGTTTTCTGGACTCCGACCCGGCTCGGGATCACTGCGGGAGTTGTCATTCTGACGGTCGCGATCGTCACGGCCGTCTACCGACCCGACCGCTCACCCAGCAGACCGAGCGGCGGCAGCGAGGTGACAGCAACGGCGCCGCGCGCCTTGTCCGCCGAGGTTCTGGAGGCCGATCTCAACCTGATCAGCGGATTATCGAAGAAGGTCGAGGACTACAAGGGCAAGGTGCTGGTTCTCGATATCTGGGCGACCTGGTGCGGGCCCTGTCGCCAGGAGATCCCCCACCTGATCGACATTGCCAACAACTACCGTGGCCAGGGGGTCGAGGTGCTTGGATTGACGACCGAGGATCCGCAGTCCGATCTGCCGCTGGTGCGAGAATTCGCACAACAGTTCCGCATCAACTACGAGATCGGGTTTGCGAGCCCGGAGGTATCACGCGAGATTATGCAGGGGCGCAACGGGATTCCCCAGACGCTGATCATCGACCGGGATGGGACGATCCGGCACCATTTTGTCGGCTTCCATCCACGGCTGAGCCTGCCGCAGATGAAGAAGGCCCTCGAACAAATGCTGGCCATGAATTAGCGCGACAGATTGGCGGCCAGCGACGGTTGGAGTTCGTGGCGCTGGTTGCTGAGCCGCTGGTAGTGGAGAATAGCCATGATGCTGATCGCGTCGGTGATCTCTCCGTTGACGACCATTTGAAGTGCTTCGGCAAAGGGAAGATGCCGAAGGCTGAGCACCTCGGTGCCCTCCGGGTCTGGCGCCCCTGCCACGAGATCTGTGGCGAGAAAGATGGTGACGTGCTCATCGGTGACCGAATTGGAGAGGTCGGCCTCTCCAAGCTGAAGCCAATGGTTGGCGGTCAGGCCGGTCTCCTCGCGCAGCTCGCGTCGGGCCGCCTCGAGAGTCGACTCACCCTCCGGACAGCCCCCCTCAGGGATCTCCCAGGAGTAGCGGTCGAGCGGCAGACGGTACTGCCCGACCAGCCAGGTCCAGCCGCGATCGTCGATGGGCAGTATGCCGACGGCGCGGTGGCGGAAATGGACGATCCCGTAGATGCCTGGCTGGCCGTCTGGTCTGATCACCTCTTGATGTGTCAGGCGGATCCAGGGATTTTCATAGACGACTTTCCCGGCGACCACCTGCCACGGACTCTTTGCCATTCCCTTCTGACTCCTTTCATACGGGGCCGTTTCCGGCCCGGCAGATAATCGACCATGCTGACCAAATGGTGGCGTTCACTTCTTCGCTCAGACAGAACCACGCGGCAGATTGAGGCCGGGGCTGATCCGGATGATCAGCCCCTCGGTCCGGACGAAGATCCGTTCGATTCACCCGTTATCATCGGAACGGGCCCGCTGATCGATCTCCACGCCATTCCCCCTTCACAGTCGCGGCTCGTCGTCGAAGAGTATCTGCGCGAGGCGCGGACGCGCGGTTAC
>JBEAVZ010000049.1:0-25816 GCA_041160645.1 Acidobacteriota bacterium | reverse complement strand
GGTGAAGGTAAGACCTCCGGTGGTCGCCATCCGGTAACCCCGTGGGGGCAGCCGACTCGCGGCTACAAGACGCGTAACAACAAACGCACCGATCAGTACATTGTCAAACGGAGAACGAAGTAGTCTCTCCGCTCTCGGAGTCGGGAAAAACTTATGGCACGTTCAGTTAAAAAAGGCCCATTTGTTGATACTCACCTCATGAAGGTGATTGAGAAGATGAACGAGGCGAATGAGAAGAAGGTCCACAAGACCTGGTCGCGTCGTTCGACGATCACTCCCGAGATGGTCAACCACACACTGGCTGTCCATAACGGCAAAAAGTTCATCCCGGTCTACGTGACTGAGAATATGGTCGGTCACAAATTGGGTGAATTCGCTCCCACCCGCACCTTCAAGGGACATGCCGACAAATCGGAGAAGTCTTCGGGCCGGAAATAGCACAAAGGGAGGGCGGTGTGGATGATCTTCACGCTGTCATTCCCCGATCAAGGGTCGAACCATGGAAGCAATTGCGAAAGCAACAAACGTCAAAATATCATCGCAAAAGGCCAGGTTGGTCATGGATCTCATTCGCGGGCGCAAATACAGTGATGCTCGCGAAATCCTCCGCTTCACTAACAAGCGCGCGGCGGGACTGATCTTCAAAGTCCTCGAGTCTGCCCGGGCCAATGCTGAACAACTCGCTCAGAAAGACAACGTGCTTGTCGACGTCGATCTCCTCTGGGTCAAGGCCTGTTACGCCGATACCGGCACGACCAAGCATCGTCGCCGTGTCCGCCCGGCACCAATGGGGCGAGCCTATCGCGAGCGTCGCCACTACAGCCACCTCACCGTGGTTGTGTCGAGTGATAACCGCGAAAGCGCGGCAAAGGAATAGTCGGCGAGCGGCGAACGCATCGGCTGGTATGTCTGCTCTCGAGCAGAACGAGATTTCGTCAACGGAGAAAAGCATGGGTCAGAAAGTACATCCATACGGGTTCAGGCTTGGCTACAACCGCACCTGGCATTCACGCTGGTTCGCGAAGCGTGACTTTGGCAAGCAGCTGCTCGAGGATCTGAAACTGAAGAAGGATTTGAAGGCGCGTTTCAGCAGCCCCGCCGGATCTGGCGGAAGCAGCAGCGCCAGCAATCCGAGCGTTTCACAGATCGAGATCGATCGGGCCGCCAATCGGCTGCGTATCATCATCTACACCTCCCGACCGGGCATCATCATTGGTCGCAAGGGTGCTGAGATCGATAAGCTCAAGCAGGAGATCAGCCGCCGGACCGGCAAAGAGATCCTTATCGATATTCGCGAGATCCACAAGCCCGAGTTGAATGCTCAGCTCCAGGCCGAGAAGATCGCCCAGCAGCTTGAGAAGCGTGTCGCTTTTCGCCGGGCGATGCGGAAAGCGGTCGATGAGACTCTCCGTTATGGTTCACAGGGCAACAGCGCCCTGGGGATCAAGGTCCGCATCTCGGGTCGGCTCAATGGAGCTGAGATTGCCCGTTCAGAGTGGACCCTGCAGGGGCGGCTTCCTCTGCACACCCTTCGTGCCGATATCGACTACGGCTTTGCTGAAGCGCATACGACTTTTGGCGTGATTGGGATCAAGGTATGGATCTATCGCGGAGATATCATGAATCCGCGTGAAGCAATGATGAAACGGTAAATCACGAGACTGTACGCGGTGGGTTGCCGGGCTTCCCCAAACGGGTTGCTCAACCGGCCAGACCAGCGGATCAAGTATGGCGGATTAAGTTATGGCTGAATATAAAATACCAAAAAAGGTCAAGTATCGCAGACAGCAGCGGGGGCGCCGGAGTGGTGTTGCCCTGCGTGGTGCGACGATCTCCTTCGGCGAGTACGCCCTCAAGGCACTCGAAGCGGCCTGGATCACCGGTAAGCAGATTGAAGCTGGCCGTGTCGCCATCACCCGCTTCGTCAAGCGTGGCGGAAAACTCTGGATTCGCGTCTTCCCGGACAAGCCGATCACCAAGAAGCCGGCTGAAACCCGAATGGGTAAGGGAAAAGGCGCTCCTGAGGGATGGGTCGCGGTCATCAAGCCTGGTCGGATCCTCTTCGAAATGGAAGGTGTCGACCATGAGACAGCGAAGCGGGCCATGGAACTGGCGGCGGCCAAGCTGCCAATCAAGACCAAGTTCGTGACCCGCCAGGATCAGGAAGGGGGTGCCCTGTGAAGGCAAAGCTTGATGCGGTTCGTCAACTGTCGAGTGAAGATCTCGTCAATCGGGTTGCCCAGATCAAGGAGTCGCTCTTCCGCCTCAACTTCAAGAAGGCGCTGGGTGACAACGATACAGTCAAACAGATTCGTACGCAGAAGAGGGAGCTGGCTCGTCTGAAGACGCTCCTTCGTGGCCGGGCGCTCGGTATCGAAAAGTAGGGAGATTCTCGACCGGCTTAACGATCCGGGAAGAATAGAACAGTTATGAGTGAAGAAACCAAGGACATCAACGAAACAACGGCCGCGGCGACTCCGGAGAGTGCGGTCAACCGTGGGCATCGAACTGAGAAGATCGGGATTGTCAAGAGTGACAAGATGCTCAAGACGGTCGTCGTGCGCGTCGATCGGCTGGTAAAGCACCCGGTCTACAAGCGCTACGTCCGTAAGCGTGCCACCTTCATGGCCCACAATGAGATCGAGGGGGTCAGCGTCGGCGATCAGGTGCGTATCGTCGAGACCCGCCCCTTGTCGGCGCGGAAGCGCTGGAGAGTGGTCGAGGTTCTGCGTAAGGCCTCCAAGTAGCTCTACTTCCGATCGCCGCACGGCGATCACGCGGCAGCGAGCAACTTGCCGTTCGGCTCTGTGTCGGCGGTTGGCGGCTTGCCAAGGAGATTTGTTATGGTTCAAATGCGTTCGATTCTGGAAGTTGCCGACAATTCCGGCGCGAAGAAGATTGCCATGATTCTTCCGCTCGGCGGCAATATCGGTTCGCGCGCCAGCGTAGGCGATGTGATCACGGCTTCAGTCAAAGAGGCCAACCCAGATGGGACCGTCAAGAAGAAGCAGGTTGTTAAGGCGGTCATCGTGCGGACCCGTAAAGAGGTTCGCCGCAAAGATGGGACCTACATCCGCTTCGATCAGAATGCGGCCGTGCTCATCAAGAACGATGGTGATCCGATCGGTACCCGTGTCTTCGGACCGGTCGCCCGCGAGCTGCGCGAGCGGGGATTCATGAAGATTGTCAGCCTTGCTCCGGAAGTGATCTAGGATCAGCGATCTCTCCGCGCTCTACCGGGCGATGATCGAGAGCCCGTCTGGGTCTGAACGGACAGAGCCTGACCGCTGACCATATCCCTGGTTGGCAGATTGACGGAAGTAACGACAGCGATTGAGGCTAATATGGCGACTAGAATGAAGATTAAAAAGAATGACCAGGTGGTGGTCATCTCAGGGCGGGATAAGGGTCGGCGCGGCCGGGTCATCGAGGTGTTGACCAAGAAGAATAAGGTCCTGGTCGAAGGGGTGAATATGCTCAAGCATCACGAGCGCCCCAATCGTCAGCAGGGCGTGACTGGCGGGATTGTCGAACGGGAGTCGCCCATCGACATCTCCAACGTCATGGTGATCCAGGGTGGAGAACCGACGCGGGTCGGCTTCCAGATCCTCGCCGACGGCCGAAAGGTGCGCGTCTCAAAGAAGACGGGTGAGGTAATAGAATAACCTTCCTCGCTTGTCCGGCCAGCGCCGGACCGCGAGTCGAAACGGGATTTGATCTTATGGCTGCAAGACTACGTGACAAATATACCAATGAGGTCGCTCCGGCCCTGGGTAAGGAGTTCGGTTATCGCAATCCGATGAGCGTCCCACGCATCGTCAAGATTGTTATCAACATGGGGCTCGGAGAGGCGATCGCCAACGCCAAGATCCTTGACACGGCTGTCAATGAGCTGGGAACGGTGACTGGCCAGAAGCCAGTGGTTACCAAGGCAAGGAAGTCGATCGCGGCCTTCAAGCTTCGTGAGGGCATGAATATCGGCGCGATGGTGACTCTGCGCGGAGACCGCATGTATGAGTTTCTTGATCGCTTCATGAACATCGCACTCCCACGCGTGCGCGATTTTCGTGGCGTATCACCCAAGGCCTTTGATGGCCGTGGTAATTATACGATCGGCCTGCGTGATCAGCTCATCTTTCCGGAGATCGATTTCGGGAAGGTCGACAAGGCGCGGGGAATGAACGTCTGTATCGTGACAACCGCCAAGACTGACGAGGAGGCGCGTGCTCTCCTTCGCCAGATGGGCATGCCGTTCCGCGCATAAGGGGTTAGTTCCGTCCCGTGGAACCTGATAACCGGAACCTGGAAACTGTTTATGGCAAAAATTTCTAAGATGGTGCAGGCCGCGCGCCGGCCAAAGTTCAAAGTTCGGGGATACAACAGATGCAAGCGTTGCGGACGCCCCCGGGCATACCTGCGCAAATTTGAGATCTGCCGTATCTGCTTCCGCCAGCTGGCGCTCGAGGGGCAGATCCCCGGTGTGACCAAGTCAAGCTGGTAGGAGCCTGGTGGTTCGAAGATTAAGCTGAGTGGAGTAGAGAGACTCTTATGACAGATCCGATTTCTGATATGTTGACGCGAGTGCGCAATGCGATTGCCGCCCGTCACACCAAGGTCGACATTCCGGCCTCCCGGCTGAAGACTGAGATTGCCCGTATCCTCAAGGAGGAGGGCTATATCACCAACTACAGCATCAAGACCACCGAGAATAGCAGTATTCGCACTCTCCGGATCTTCCTGCGTTATGGTCCAAAGGGTGAGAGTGTGATTACCCACATTCAGCGGGTCTCCTCGCCGAGCCGCCGTGTCTACTTGCCTGGCAAGGAGATACCCAAGGTTCTCGGTGGACTGGGGATCAACATCCTCAGCACGTCGCACGGCGTCATGACCGGTAAGAAGGCTCGCCGGTCAAACATCGGCGGCGAAGTTTTGTGCGAGATTTACTAATCGCGCCAGCGATTATCTCCAGCTTCCGGAACTGGCCACCCGGTACTGAATCATTCCGAGGTGTAAGCCTTGGTTGTTTAGTTCGCGTGGCAGCGAGTGGAGAGTCAAAAGGCGCCGGGTGAGAATGTTATGTCACGTGTAGGAAAGAAAATCATCGAAGTCCCCAAGGACGTCAAGGTCAATATTACCGATACGTTGGTCGAGATCCAGGGACCGAAGGGCAGTTTGACCACGCCGATTCCGCAGGGAGTCAGCTTCAGTCTCGAGGATGGCAAACTCCAGGCGGTGCGGGCTGGTGATGAGTATGCGGCGATCCACGGGACCGCGCGAGCCTTGGTCGCCAACGCCATCAACGGTGTTTCGGCTGGGTTCACGCAGCAGATGGATGTGGTCGGAGTCGGTTACAAGGCCGACTTGCGTGGGAACAGCATCGTCTTTGCTCTGGGCTACTCACACCCCATCGAGTTCGTCCTCCCGCAGGGGATCTCGGCGAAGATCGAGAAGCTGCCGCGCACGATCAACCAGTATCAGACAACTGTCATTCTGAGTGGGATCGATCGGGAGCTGCTTGGTCAGACAGCGGCCAACATGAACCGGCTCCGCAAGCCAGATGCCTACAAGGGTAAGGGAATCCGCTACGCTGACCGGGCCTACAAGTTCAAGGCTGGTAAGACCGGTAAGTAAACTGCCCCTCCGGTTGCGGTAAGTCTTTACCGTGATTGGCTCAACCGGGGATGCTGGCAGATTGGCTGGCGAACCGGAAGAGCGGGTGGGCTGACTTCAGTTAGAATGCTTGGTCAATTGGCTCGACGAAGGGGCGGGTAGTTGGCTCATCGTCGGGAAGAAGAGAGAAGAACGTTATGGCAAAAAGATCAAGACAGGACAATCGACGCGCCGTTCACGTGCGCATCCGCAAGAAGGTCAGAGGCACGGCCGTACGGCCTCGTCTGGCAGTCTTTCGCAGCCTCAATCACATCTATGTGCAGGTGATTGACGACAACGCGGGGGCGACGCTCTGCTCAGCCTCTACGGTCGAGAAGGCTAGTGAGGTCAAGTCGGGTGGCAACGTCGAGGCCGCTAAGGCAGTCGGGCGCCTCATCGCTGAGCGTGCCAAGGAGAAGGGGATCACCAATGTTGTCTTCGACCGCGGTGGATACCTCTATCACGGTCGAGTCAAATCGCTGGCCGAGTCGGCGCGCGAAGCAGGATTGCAGTTTTAAGCAACGTGGGAGCGTGTGCAGGTATGGATAGAATTAACCCGGATGGGCTTGAATTGAAGGATCAGGTGATCTCGATCAACCGAGTCACCAAAGTGGTCAAGGGCGGCAAGAACCTCTCATTTGCGGCTCTGGTCGTGATTGGTGATCAGCAGGGCGTGGTCGGTTTTGGGACGGGCAAGGCGAAGGAGGTTCCGCAGGCGATCCGCAAGGCTATCGAGTCGGCGAAGCGGAATCTGGTGCGGGTCCCGCTTGATGGAACAACGGTGCCCCATCCGATTATCGGCAAATTTGGCGCTGGGAAGGTGCTGCTTAAGCCCGCCCGGGAGGGAACGGGAGTTATCGCTGGTGGTGCCGTTCGTGCCGTGATGAACGCGGTCGGTGTGAGCAACATACTGACCAAGTGCATTGGGTCGAACAACCCCCACAATGTGATCCGGGCAACTTTTGCGGCCTTGCAGGGGATGAAGAGTCCGGAGCAGGTGGCGCGGATGCGCGGCCGGACGGTGGAGGAGCTCTAATCATGGCGACGGAAAATAAGATCAGAATTCAGTGGTATCGCAGTATCATTGCGACGCCGGAGAAGCATAAGGTTATCGTTCGCAGTCTTGGGTTGACCAAGCTCCAACAGATAGTCGAGCGGCCGGACACCCCATCGATTCGCGGGATGGTCGCCAAGGTTCCGCACCTTTTGCGCATCGTTGAGTAGCGGCAAGGAAAAGCGGCATTACACGAGGAATAGTTATGGCAATCGGCTTGAACAATCTCAATGCGCCCGGCGGCGCAACACACCGCAAGAAGCGGGTCGGTCGCGGCCCCGGCTCCGGTCACGGCAAGACCTCGGCGCGCGGTAATAAAGGCCAGAAGTCCCGTTCGGGTTACTCAAGCAAGCGCGGTTTTGAGGGTGGACAGATGCCGCTCCATCGGCGGCTGCCAAAGCGTGGTTTCACCAACATCTTCAAGCGGGTCTGGGCTGAGGTCAACCTTGGCGACCTGGAGATCCTCTTTGAGGCTGGAACAGCGGTGACACCAGAAGCACTGCAGGCTTGCGGCCTGGTGCGTCAGTCGCGGATTGGATCGATCGTCATTCTTGGCGAGGGTGAGCTGAAGAAGTCGCTCAATGTCAGTGCGCATCGATTCAGCACAAAGGCCAAAGAGAAGATCGAGGCTGCCGGTGGGACTGTGCAGGTCATCTGACAGTCTGACCAGTTCAATCGTTGGCGCAATCTTGGGGTAGCGAGGTATGATCGAATCATTTCTTAACGCAGTTCGCAACCTTTTCAAAGTCGAAGAGCTGCGAAACAGGGTTCTCTTCACATTGGCCATGCTGGCGGTCTATCGCGCTGGCATTCACATCCCCGTGCCTGGAGTCGATCAGGAAGTTCTGAAGGCGTTGTGGGATCAGGCTGCCGGGAACCTCTTTGGCGTTCTCGACCTCTTCTCAGGCGGCAATCTGCGGCGGATTTCAGTCTTTGCACTGGGAATCATGCCCTATATTACCTCCTCGATCATCCTCCAGTTGATGACGTCGGTCTACCCGACGCTTAAGAAGATTCAGGAGGAGGGTGAACTTGGGCGACGCAAGATTACCCAGTACACCAGATATCTGACGGTTCTGCTCAGCCTCGTGCAGGGAATCGGCATCTCCTTCTGGCTGCAGCGTCAGCAGGGACTCGTCGTTGGCGGCGGTGGCTTCACCTTTGTCCTTATGGCGACCCTGACCATGACGGCGGGCACTATGTTCATCATGTGGATTGGTGAACAGATCACCGAGCGGGGCATTGGCAACGGAATCAGCCTGCTCATTTTTGCCGGAATCGTGGTCGGCATCCCGCGGGCGGTCGAGCAGCTTTACGAGAAGATTCAGGATCCGGCGTCGGCCCTCTTTGTGCTGGTGCTTCTGGCGGTCATGGTGCTGGTTACTGCCGGGATCGTCTTCTTTGAGCGTGGAACGAGAAAGATTCCCACTAACCACACGCGACGGATGGTTGGTCGGCAGATGGTCGCGACGCAGGCGTCGCACCTTCCCCTCAAGGTCAACATCGCCGGGGTGATCCCGGTCATCTTTGCCTCGTCGGTTCTTGCCATTCCGCAGACTCTCTCAACCTTTGGCAGCTGGAGCTGGCTCCAGCGTATCAACCAGTGGTTGAGCGGCGGACACCCGGTTTATGAACTGCTCTTTATTGGTGGCATCATCCTCTTTGCCTTCTTCTATGTCTCGATCGTCTTCAACTCAGACGAGGTTGCCGAGAATCTGCGCAAACAGGGTGCCTTCGTTCCTGGCATTCGTCCCGGGAAACGGACGGCTGACTACCTTAACAATATCCTGGTGCGGCTGACAACGGTTGGAGCTTTCTACCTCGTCGTCGTCTGTCTGATCCCGCAGCTGATGATCAGTGGTTTCAAGCTGCAGTTTCTGCCATTGATTGGTGAGCCGCTCTACAATTTGGTCACCAACATTCCAGGCCTGAGCTGGATTCCAACCGGCCTCGGCGTATCATTCTACTTCGGTGGAACGAGTCTGCTGATTGTCGTTGGCGTGGCAATGGACACGATCAGTCAGGTCGAAGCGCAGCTCGTGATGCGCCATTATGAAGGATTTCTTGGCGCGCGCGGCGGGCGTCTGCGGGGGCGGAGAGCGACCAGTTAGTTGGCGTATCCGCTGCTGGCCACACTGTGCTATCCTTACGGAGCACGGGTGATCCTATGTCGAAGATCATCGTCATTATTGGTCCACCGGGTGCCGGCAAGGGTACGCAGTCCCGCTTGATCTCTGAAAAATATGGGTACCCACAGGTCTCGACCGGAGATCTGCTGCGTGGGATCGCCAAGACCGACACACCGCTTGGTAATGAGCTGAAGAAGGTCATGGATACCGGCAATCTGGTCAGTGACGAGATTCTCGCCAGCGTCCTCCTCGAGCGGACAACCAGTCTGGACTGCCGGTATGGTTTCGTCCTCGATGGATACCCCCGGACCATTCCCCAGGCCAATCTGCTTGAGACCCTCGCTGAACAGCAGGGAAAGTCGATTGTTCTTTTAAAAATAGGACTTGATGAGGATCTCCTCATGAAACGATTGACGGGGCGGGCGACCTGCAGCAAGTGTGGTGAGATCTACAACACCTACTTCTGTCCGCCACGGGAAAACGGGGTCTGTGATGTTGATGGCGCCCCGCTCATGAAACGCGGGGATGATCGACCGGAAGCTGTAACGCTCCGGTTGGCGGCCTACCACGCGATGACCGAGCCCCTGGTCGCCTATTACCGGCAAACAGGGCGACTGATCGATGTCGACGGCGGAAAAGAGGTCGATGAGGTCTTTGATGGCATCTGTAACTCGATCGATGCGGCAACAACGAGGTCCAACTCGAGCGGTTGAGCGGCAAAGAGTGTGGCATCCCCACCTGGCGACGCTGGAGTTTAAACACATCGGCAGACAGTTGTGCCGGTTGCCCTAACCCCTAGCAGATCCTGTCCAACGATTGCCAAAGGTTTTGAGCAGATCTCAGGGGCCGCAGTTGATCAGCTAACCGCCGGCTCAAATGTGGATGAATGGTCTGAGTGCTCAGACATTCGCTTGAAAAGTCAGGTGTTCCGGGCCGCCCGAGCCGCCCGAGCCGCCTAGATCGCCAAATACGCTCAATGCGTCCAAAGGTTGAGGATCGCCCCAATCGACTAGAGTGGCGGCTCTCATTACGGGTTTATTGATCATCGTTGTTTGTACCGTTGGTCAGGTTTCATAAAAGTAGTAATGGTCATTCGAAAGTCAAGAGCGGAAATAGATAAGATGCGCCGGTCAGGTTTGATCGTCGCGTCGACGCTTGCCAAGCTGCGCAAGATGGTCGAGCCCGGAATTACGACTCTTGAACTTGATGCCGTGGCCGAGGCCAACATTCGCGGTGCTGGAGCGATTCCGACCTTCAAAGGTTACCGCGGGTTTCCTGCCTCGATCTGCGCCTCGATCAATGAAGAGGTTGTCCACGGTATTCCCTCCGAGCGGCGGCTCAAAGAGGGGGATATCATCAAGATCGACTGCGGCGCCACGCTCGATGGTTATGTTGGTGATGCCGCCATCAGTGTGCCGGTCGGTAAGATTTCTCCCGAGTGGCAACGGCTGCTTGATGTGACCCGCGACTCGCTTCTCAAGGCAATTGAAAAGATGGTCGCCGGTAATTACCTCTACGATGTCTCGTCAGCCGTTCAACAGCACGTCGAAGCAGAGGGTTTCAGTATTGTCCGTGACTTTTGTGGACACGGCATTGGTCAGCGGATGCACGAAGATCCGCAGGTTCCGAATTATGGCCGACCCGGCACCGGTCCTGTTCTCAAAGAGGGGTGGGTGCTGGCGATCGAGCCAATGGTCAATGAAGGGACTCATGAGGTGCGCATACTAAAGGACGGGTGGACGGTGAAGACCAAAGATGGTCGAGCCTCCTCCCACTTTGAGCACACCATTGCCGTGACCGAGGAAGGTCCGCGGGTCCTGACGGCGGCTGAGGATGGGACGATAATCCTCTGACCCAGGTGGGTGGGGAAGCGAAATGTCCAGGTGCTCTTCACCTGTGGCATGATGCTTGCAAAAACGTCTTTTACCGATATAATGTCAGTTTCGCAATTTGACTGGCGTTATCTGTAGTCTTCATAGAGGGGTATGTCAAAAGAAGAAGCCATTGAGGTACAAGCGACCGTGCTGGAGACGCTCCCCAACGCGATGTTTAAAGTCGAGTTGGAGAATAAGCACCAGGTGCTCGCCCATATCTCAGGGCGGATGAGGAAGAATTTTATCAAGATTCTTCCGGGAGACAAGGTGCTTGTCGAGCTCTCCCCTTATGATCTGACACGTGGGCGGATCGTCTATCGATTCAAATAACCCGAATGCCCATCGGTCGACTGTTGAAAAGAGACCGTACAAAAGAGAAGGCAAGTTATGAAAGTTCGAGCATCTGTAAAGAAGATCTGCACCAAATGCAAGCTCATCCATCGGCGGGGCGTGGTGCGTGTAATTTGTGTGAATCCGAAACATAAACAAAGACAAGGATAATCCGGTGATCCGTGACCAGTCGGTGGCGTCTCGATCAGGATCGTCGCCACGACGGCCACAAATCGCTGGAGAGCTTGACGGAGGAGTCTCATGGCTCGTATAGCAGGGGTGGACATTCCACCGCAAAAGCGCGCGGAAATTGGTCTGACCTACATTTATGGCGTTGGCCGCTCGCGGGCAAACTCGATTTTGAACCAGGCCAGTGTCAGTGTCGATAAGAAGATTCGTGATCTGAGTGAGGATGAGCTGAATCGGATTCGCGCGGTCATCGACCAGGAAGGCAGCGTCGAAGGCGATCTGCGCAAGCAGATCCAGCTCGACATCAAGCGGCTGATGGACATCGGCTGCTACCGTGGCCTGCGCCATCGTCGCGGACTGCCGGTGCGGGGACAGCGGACCCATACCAACGCCCGGACACGGAAAGGGCCGCGTCGCGCGACAGTCACCAAGAAGAAGGCGCCTGGTAAGAAGTAGGCTGGCAGGGTCACTACCGTTCAGACTTGTCACTAATCGATCGGGACTGACCACGCGTCGATCAACGAGTATCGATCACTGAGCAGAAAGTTATGGCAAAACAGCAAACAACCGCAAAGAAGAAGGTCTTCAAGAAGAAAGAGAAGAAGGTCGTTCCGCAGGGAATCGTCCACATTCAGGCTTCGTTCAACAACACCCTGATCAGCATCACGGACGTTGAGGGAAACCTCGTGTCACAATCTTCTGCCGGAGCGATGGGCTTTCGTGGATCGCGCAAAGGGACACCTTTTGCCGCACAGCAGGCTTCGGCCAAGGCGGCGGGCATTGCTCGTGATTCCGGTATGCGCTCGGTTGAAATTCGCGTCAAAGGGCCTGGCTCAGGGCGTGAATCGGCCATTCGTGCCATCCAATCGGCAGGTATTGATGTCCGTCTGATTCGGGACGTGACGCCGATACCCCACAATGGTTGCCGTCCGCCCAAGCGCCGACGTGTCTAAATATTTTCGGGCGTTTCATCAGGTCAACGTCCAACGGAGGATAGAGATTGGCTAGAGATAGAGGCAAACAGTGTCGCCTGTGTCGGCGTGAGGGCCAGAAGTTGTTTCTCAAAGGTGAGAAGTGCTTCAAGCCTTCCTGTCCGATCGAGAAACGCGGCGTCAACCCCCCGGGTCAGCACGGTCCAAATGCGAAGCGTAAGCCGATCGGCTACGGGGAGCAGCTCCGCGAGAAACAGCGTGTCAAACGCATCTACAATCTGCTCGAGACGCAGTTTCGAAACTACTTCGAGAAGGCTGCCCGCCAGAAAGGTGTGACCGGTGAGAACCTCCTCTCGCTGCTTGAGCGCCGCCTGGACAATGTGGTCTTCCGTCTGGGCTTCGCCATGTCCCGTCGTCAGGCGCGCCAGTTTGTGCGCCACGGCCACGTGTCGGTGAATGGGCGGAAGGTCAATATTCCATCATTCCAGGTACGGGTGGGCGATCAGGTCTCGGTGCGGACGAAGAGTGTCGAAAATACACATATTCAGGGAGCTTTCCAGACCTCGGGTGGGCGTGGACGTCCTTCCTGGCTCGAGATCTCCAATCCCGAGAAGCTGGTAGGTCGGGTGCTGGCTCAGCCGCGCCGCGAGGATATCGACCAGAACATCAACGAACAGCTGATCGTTGAGTTGTACAGCAAGTAATCAATTCACGAATCGACCGTTCGACCACCGCCTGATCGGCAAAGATCCGGTGGTGGTCGAACGGATGTTCATTCAACTGAGGTCAGCTCAGTGGGAGAGACGGTGGAAGCAACCATGTGGACGGGATTCCAGAAGCCGAAGCGTTTAGCATGTGAGACGATGACGGATCGCTATGGGCGGTTCTCGGCCCAGCCTTTCGAGCGTGGTTTTGGCACGACGATTGGAAACAGTCTCCGTCGCGCCTTGCTCTCCTCAATCGAAGGGGCGGCCATCACCGCGGTCCGGATCGAGGGTGTGCTCCACGAGTTCTCCTCCATCCCCGGGGTGGTTGAGGACGCGACGGACATCATTCTCAACCTGAAGCAGATCCCCTTCAAGCTGCTCGACGGGGATGTGAAGACCCTGCGTGTTTCGCGTCTTGAGCCGGGTGATTTGACCTCCGCCGATATCGAGACTGATGGCGATGTCGAGGTCCTCGATCCAAACGTCCATATCGCGACGGTCAGCGAAGGTGGAGCACTGAGCATTGAGCTGCGCCTCAAGCGTGGTCGGGGCTACGTGTCGGCGGATCGTAACTTTGATGACGATCTGCCAGTCGGATACATTCCAGTCGATTCGGTCCACTCCCCGGTTAAGAAGGTCAACTTCTCGGTTGAAGCGGCGCGGCTTGGACAGGACACCGACTACGACAAGCTCCAGCTCGAGGTCTGGACCAACGGAAGCGTCACCCCGGAGAATGCAATTGGGCTGGCGGCGAAGTTGATCAAGGACCATATGGCGATCTTCATCAATTTTCAGGAAGATCAACACGAGCACACCGACACGATCGCGCCGGTCGTCAAGACTTCCGGGCCCATCAATGATCATCTTGATAAGTCGGTTGAGGAGCTTGAACTCTCCGTTCGCTCATACAACTGCCTGAAGAATTCAGATATCAAGACGATCCGTGATCTTGTGCAGAAGTCTGAACCGGAGATGCTCAAGACCAAGAACTTTGGCCGCAAGTCCCTCAATGAGATCAAGGATATCCTCTCATCGATGGGATTGAGCCTCGGGATGCGTTTCGATGAGAACGGCAATCTGCTCAGAATCGACAACGAGTAGAGGCGAGTGTGCTCCCTGACGGCGGGCAGGGTCGCATCTGTCAGAAGCTAGCCCGGTGGCGAGTCGGGGCGTCAAAATATCAGGTAAGGCACCGGTGAAGGTGCCAGTAAAGCGCTTGAGTTGAGTCGATCAGATAATTGAATGTATGGTAAGTTCAGTTATCGAGTGCGCAAGTTATAAGAAACAATCATAGATCTGCCAATAATAGATCTGCCAAAGATCAACGGTCGGGTTGAAAAGATCGTCTCCGGTGTGGAATGGTAAGGACGAACTGGAGAGTGGCTAAACCTGGCGGCAGAAGAGAAAGAGGTCAGTTGTCATGAGACATCTCGTTGCACATCGTAAACTTGGAAGAACGTCATCCCACCGGAAGGCGCTTCTGCGTAATCTCTGTACCTCATTGGTCATCAATGAGCGCATCGTCACGACGCTCCCGAAAGCGAAAGAGCTTCGTCCGTACGTAGAGAAAGTGGTGACGCTGGGACGCCGGGCGCGCGCGATGCGCGAGGCGGGTTCAGCTGAGCAGGCGCTCCACCTGACCCGTCAGGCCGCGGCCAGCTTCTTCGCCGGCAACGCCGGCAATGACAGCCGTCAGCACGATCCGTCCGCAGAGCGCACCGCCGGCGTGGCGGCGCTGCAGAAGATTACCGGAGAGCTGGCAGAGCGCTATGCCAATCGACCGGGCGGGTACACCAGGATCTACAAACTGGGTCCACGCAAAGGTGACGGAGCCGAGATGGCGCTGATCGAGTTTGTTGACAGTGAAAAGGCCTCTGCTTAGAGCACCCTTGCATCTTTAATGATGGCAGGTGGCCATCTGGTTATCTGGCCATCTGGCCATCGGGCCATCTGGCTATCTGGCCATCTGGCTAGGTTTCAAGATGTCAGAATGTCAGGATGGTCGCCCCTCTGCTCACTCCCGGTACTGACCAGTTACGGGCAGCTGAGTAGATGAAAATGACCGAACCAGTTGCTAGAGATATGTACGCAAAGCTTTACGATTGTCGACTTTGCGCCGGGCCTCAATCTTGCGAGTCTCCTCGTGGGATTGGGGCCAATCTTTTTTGATATCGACTTTGAACGGTATTCCGTTTGAGTGGATCCGCCGTTGGTAGCGCTCCACCGCAAAGGTGAGAGAGAGACTGTACCGCCGGACGGGTCAGGCAAGACGGCCCTCGTTGCCGTAACAACCAAGACAAGAGTATGAAAAAGACAGAACGTCAAACCAGCCGACCGACCGCCTCCGCCGGTTCCGCTGCGGCCGCCAAGGGTAGGAAGACAACTGGGAAGCGGGTGGCCGTTGAATCGACTGATTCAGTAATCGAGGGAAGCCTGGGAGAGAATCTCAGTCTGATCGAGATCAAGGAGTTGATTGAACTGGTCTCTGAGAAGCAGTTCAACGAGTTTGAACTCGAGCACGGCGATTTTCGACTCCGGCTTCAGCGTGGTGGGGCCAGGGTGGCCTCAGAAGCACCGGTAGTCGCCGCGATGCCGATCCCGGTTGCCGCCCCCCACGTCGAAGTGACAGCGGCGGCTGAGCCGGTAGCCGTCGAGGAGAAGCTGCACCTGATCACCTCGCCGATCGTCGGGACCTTCTATCGTTCGCCGTCACCAACGTCTGAGTCGTTCGTCAAGTTAGGGGATTCGGTCGAAGTTGGAAAGACGCTCTGCATCATCGAGGCGATGAAGCTGATGAACGATATTCAGTCGGATGCCATGGGGACCGTGGCGAAGATATTTGTCGAGAACGGGCAGCCAGTTGAGTACGGGCAGCCGCTCTTTGGACTGAAGGTCTAGAAATAGTAGGTTTGCGGAGGGCTCCGGGAGTGCGCAGAGTTCGGAATGAACGGCTTCGAAGCCCGGCTTGGTCACAAAATCCGACATATGTTCAAAAAAATACTGATCGCCAATCGCGGTGAAATAGCTTGTCGAATCATCTGGGCCTGTCGAGAACTGGGGATCAAGACCGTTGCTGTCCATTCTGAGGCGGATCGTGATTCTCTCCACGTGCGTTATGCCGATGAGGCGGTCTGTATTGGTCCGGCCTCGTCATTGCAAAGCTACCTGAATATTCCGCAGATCATTGCGGCGGCGGAGATCACCAACGTCGACGCGATCCATCCCGGTTATGGTTTTCTCTCAGAGAATGCCCACTTTGCCGAGGTCTGTCGGGAGTGCAACATAACCTTCATCGGCCCGTCACCAGACGTGATCCGCATGATGGGAGACAAGAGTGAAGCCCGGCGGACGATGATTGCGGCAGGAGTGCCGGTGACCCCGGGGAGCGAGGGGTTGATTGACGATGAGTCGACCGCGCTCCGTGAGGCGAAGCGGATTGGTTACCCGGTGATGATCAAGGCCACTGCCGGCGGTGGTGGGCGCGGTATGCGCATTGCCTGGAACGATACCGAGCTGGTCAATGCTTAT
This sequence comes from Acidobacteriota bacterium, assembly GCA_041160645.1. Lineage (GTDB taxonomy): Bacteria > Acidobacteriota > Blastocatellia > RBC074 > RBC074 > CAIOZW01. Next base: position 9,424 of record JBEAVZ010000049.1, on the reverse strand, counting down.
CAGACCGCACGCGCGGAGGCCGAAGTGGCCTTTAAGAACAGCGGTGTCTATCTCGAGCGCTACATTGCCAACCCGCGCCATATCGAGATTCAGGTGCTCGGAGATAGTCACGGTAACGTGATCCACCTCGGTGAGCGCGAGTGCTCCGTCCAGCGACGGCATCAGAAGCTGATTGAGGAGTCTCCGTCGCCGGCAGTCAGCCCTGAGCTACGCCAGAGGATGGGGCAGATAGCGGTCGAGGCCTGTCAGCGGATCGGCTACACCAATGCGGGAACGATCGAATTTCTTCTCGATGAGTCAGGCCAGTTCTATTTTATGGAGATGAATACCCGCATCCAGGTTGAGCATCCGGTGACCGAAGAGGTCACCGTCTCTGATCTGGTTGCGGCGCAGATCAGAATTGCCGCCGGTGGTGAGATTGGTTTCCGGCAGGAGGACCTGATTTTTGTCGGCCACGCGATCGAATGCCGGATCAACGCTGAAGATCCGGTCACATTCCGACCCAGTCCAGGAAGGATCACGACCCTCAATCTGCCGAGCGGGCCTGGTGTGCGCGTCGATACGGCGATCTACAATGGATACTTTGTCCCGCCCCACTACGATTCACTGGTCGCGAAACTGATCGTGCACCACCGGACTCGTGAGCGCGCGATCGCGAGGATGCGCCGGGCACTCGAGGCCATGGTCGTGGAGGGGATTCGGACGACGATCCCGATCCACCTCCAGATTTTGAATGATCCGGATTTCATCGCTGGCAATATCTCGACCCGCTTCATGGATCGTTTCATGAAGTAGCAGCTGGGTGGCCAAACTCGATCGTCCCGAAGAGGTCTGTCTCGTCACCGGAAAGAGCCAGCCGAAATGGCTGGTGGCCTTACCTGCGCTGCCGGTCTGAACTATTCCTTGAGCGACATTTCCTTACTTAACGATCGACAATTGAGGCCAGAGGAACATGAATAAAGCGAGGTTTCTCCGAACCAAGTCCATTGAACTGATCCAGCGTGACGCGCAGATGGGATTCGGTGGCGGCGAGGGCGGCGCTCATCGTCTCAAACCGGCACTCGGGCGCTGGGATCTGACGGCACTTGGGATTGCCGCGATCATTGGCGCCGGTATCTTCTCGACCATTGGGAACGCCGCCTACCACGGCGGTCCGGCGGTGGCGACCCTCTTCATCTTCACGGCGGTGGCCTGTGGATTTGCGGCGATCTGTTACGCCGAATTTGCCTCGATGCTGCCGATTGCCGGCTCGGCCTACACCTACGCATACGCATCATTTGGCGAGCTGATCGCGTGGATCATTGGCTGGGACCTGATTATGGAGTACGCGATCGGCAACATTGCCGTCGCGATATCGTGGAGTGACTATTTCACGACCCTGGTCGCCGGTTATGGCCTGCACATTCCCGAGTATTTGACGATGGACTTTTTGACGGCCTCCCGGGGGTTCGCGAAGGTTGAAGAGCTTTTGCGGAGTGGGCAGACCATTGAGCAGATCGCCAACCTGCCCGGGATGAGCACTCCGGTCGAGGCCTGGCGGGCCTGGTCGGGAGCTCCCATCGTTGGCGGACTTCATCTGGTCTGTGACCTCCCCGCGCTGACGATCGTCGTCATCATTACCTTGCTGGTCTACGTCGGCATCCACGAATCCAAGCGGGCTTCAAATGTGATGGTTGCGGTCAAGCTGGCCGTGATCTTTCTGGTCATCGTGCTTGGAGCCTACTACGTCAAGCCTGAAAACTGGACCCCATTTGCGCCTAATGGTGTCGCCGGGGTGCTCAAAGGGGTCTCAGGTGTCTTCTTCGCCTACATCGGCTTTGATGCCCTCTCGACGACCGCTGAGGAGTGTCGTGATCCGCAGCGGGATCTGCCGGCGGGAATGATCTATTCACTGATCATCTGTACCGTACTCTACGTGATGATCTCCCTCGTGCTGACCGGGATGGTCAACCACCAGAGTCTGGCGGTTGGCGATCCGCTTGCCTTTGTTTTTGGACCCGAAGGGGCCAATCTGAGCTGGGTGACCTTCATTATCTCTTTCAGCGCGGTCGTGGCAATGGCGACGGTGCTCCTGGTCTTCCAGCTCGGTCAGCCGCGGATCTGGATGGCCATGAGTCGCGATGGACTGCTCCCGCCTCTCTTTTCGTCGATCCATCCGCGCTTCAGGACGCCCTGGTTTTCCACGATCATCACGGGCCTCGTGGTGGCAATACCGGCTCTCTTCATGAATCTCACCGAAGTGACCGATCTGGCGAGTATTGGCACGCTCTTCGCGTTTGTCCTCGTCTGCGGTGGGGTGTTGATTCTCGACAAATCTGAGCAGAAGATAGAGCGCCGGTTTCGCACTCCCTACTTCAATTCAAAGTATATCTTTCCCGCCCTGGTGGTCATGGTCATTGGCTGGTTCATTCTCTTTGACCGTGCCGCACTGCTGAGCTTCTTCAGCCTCAGTGATGCCGTGAGGCCGACGGCGAGCACCTGGGAGGTCCTGAGCCACAAGATACCGCTCCTCGTCTACCTGGTCATGATTGCCGGGCTGGTGGTGGCCTGTTATCGGCATTCACTCTCGCTGATTCCGGTGCTCGGCCTGGCGACCTGTGGCTACCTGATGACCGAGCTGGGGTGGACCAATTGGGCCAGGTTCATTCTCTGGCTGCTGGTGGGACTTGTCTTCTATTTTGTATATGGTCGCCGACACAGCCGCCTGGCCGGGAGCTGAGTGAGCGGGGAAGCCTACCCCAGACCCTTCTGGAGAGGCTCTCTCCGAGTTTTCCACCGGGCGCTCGACGCGTACGCCACAATGGCGCCGCGGATCGATACAGTGCAGTTTGACGGTGCCTAGTGGGCAAGACGATGGCACAATTTTTCGCTTCACGCTTGTAAAATTTTCTCCCGAGATGGGTGAAAACGTATTATGATCTGATTGACTATTTGATTGATTGACAGATAGCCCCAGAGGTGTCCCCAAGTATACCCCCGAAAAAGATGCCTTATTGCGCCTTGATGTTGGTTCGGCATCAGCCTTGCGATTCTACACACATGATCTGACTGGATTTTCTGACTGGATAAGTTCTGGCCGGGTCATACCTTGATCAAAGAATCCTGTTCACAAAATCCACTGGTTTAACTGGTTCCAAATTAGATATTGACCGGGATCTCAAATTGTCCCGATTGGAAGGTTGCGCGAAATGAGTTCAAGAGAAGTTGGTAAGCGGATCCAAGTTCGTTCGATGATCTGTCTGGTCGGAGCGCTGGTGTTGTTGATCTCCCTGTTGCCCCTTGGATTGCCCGTGATTGGGCGGGTAGCGGAGATGTCGATTTGGCAGGGCAGCGAAGCCGAGCAGGAGCCAAATGAGACCACAGAGCAGGCAAACACGCTGACGATTCCCGGTCAGCGGACCGGTTCAGTTCGATATGGCGACGCCGCGGTGATCGAGTTTGCCTATAACAATGGACCGCGGGACCGCATCGAAGATCTCTTTCGTTTCAATATTCCATCGAAGACCTCGCAGCGGGTCGATATCCAGTTGAGCTTTGCCAATTCAGCGGCCGATCTCGACCTGGTTCTCTATCGCCGCGAGATCTCGGGTGCACTGACGGCCCTGGCCGTGGCGAATGGCAGCACGACGACTGAGCGGATCACGCCGGAGACGGCCCTGGCGGAGGGTGACTACTTCATAGGTGTGACTGCCTTTGACAACCCTGGGAATACGGCACAGACCACCTACACGCTGCTTTTGACTGGTGAGTCGACTCCGGCGCCTCCCGTGATCAGAGGAATCAATCCGGTCTCTGCCAGCGCAGGTGGGGCGGATTTTTCGTTGACGGTCAATGGACAGAACTTCTATGCCGGCCAGTCGGTTGTCCGTTGGAATGGTCAGCCGCGCACGACCACGTTTATCAATGCCGAGCAGCTGGTCGCCTTTATCAGCGCGGCGGATATTGCCAATTCAGGCACTGCGGCGATCACGGTGGTCAATCCCGCCAATCTCGGGGGGGCTTCTGCCGCGACAAGCTTCAGTATTCTGCCGGCAGGGGCCGCGGAGATCGAGGTCGAGCCTAACGAGAGTTCGGCCCAGGCGGGGCTGATTCCTCTGCCTGGCAGAAGGAGTGGAACGGTTGGGGTTGGTGATGCCGCCGGACTGACGCTCACTCTGAGCAACGGGGTGAGTGATCCGGTCGAGGACCTCTTCGCCATCAATCTGATGGAGAGTAAGCGGCTCGATCTGCGACTGACCGGCAGCAACAGTGGCGCCGATCTGGCGCTCTATCTGCTCGAGGAGCGCGAGGGGCAGGGTCAGCTCGCGGTGATTGGTAGTTCAAGGTTGAAGGGTAGCAGCCAGTTGGTGACCACGCCAATTGCGCTCCCGTCGGGGAGGTACCTGGTCGGGGTGTCGGCCATTACCGGTCAGTCAGGCTACGTCATCGAGGCCAATGTGCCGGGTGAGCGTCGTTTCCAGCTCAATGCCGCCAGTGCGGCGCCCGCCAGCACCGTCTCGGTCCCCCTGACCTTCATGGCCCAGGGGAGTGAGAGCCAGACGACCTTTAGTGTCTCCTTTGAGGCGACGCAGATGGGCGCGCCGGAGTTTGTGCCTGGTGTAGTTCTCAACAGCGCCCTCGTCCGCGTCGACAAATCTGAAGTGGCGCAGGGGCGTCTGGGAGTCGAGATTCGACTGCCGGATGGCCAGGCCTTCAGCGCCGGAATGGTTGAGCTCGGGCGGATCGATCTCCAGCTGGCGGCTGGAAGTCAGGTTCGAAGCAGCAGAATCGAGTTTGCCGATCGCCCGGTGGTCCGGACGCTCGTCGATCGAAACGGCGTCTCTCTGATTGGCAGTTACGCCGGCGCGACGATCGTCGCGATCCCTGGTTTTGAAGCTGATCTCGTTCCGCGCCCCAACGGTAGTGGTGACGGAAGGGTGACGATCGCCGACTGGACGCAGACCGGACGTTTTGTCGCCAACCTGGATGCGGTGACGGATGGAAGTGAATTTCAGCGGGCCGACAGCGCCCCACGGACGACGCTGGGAGACGGGCGCCTGACCATTGCCGATTGGGTGCTGGCTGGTCGCTATGCCGCTGGTCTCGACCAGCCACCAGCGGCCGGAGGGCCGTCGGCGCCGCTTCCGAGCGCGACGAGCGCCGGGCCGGCAGTGAAGATCTATGAGGGGCCAGGCTCCAGTTCTGATCTCTGGCGAATGACCGCCACCGGGGAGGCGGAGCAGAGTGGACGGGTGGTCAGGGTCCGCTCCGACCTCTTCTCACGTGGGCGTGAGAATGAGATGGTCGTCGAGCTTGTCGCGCAGGGGAACGAGAATGCGCTTGGATTCAGCCTTCTCTTCGATACCACACAGTTGAGGTATGTGCGGACGACTCTTGGCGCTGATGGGGCCGGGGTGACCATCAACGTCAACACCAGCCAGCAGGCAACTGGCCGGATCGGGATTGGACTGGCACTGCCAACCAATCAGACTTTCCAGACCGGAGTGCGCCAGGTTGTCAAAGTGATCTTTGCGGTTCCGCAGGGAAGTGCGGTCAATGCGACAACCGTCAGCTTTGGGGATCAGCCAGTCGCCCGTGAAGTGGTTGATACGTTGGCCAACATTGTGACGAGCGATTATCAGGCGGGCGAGATCAGGCTTGATCCGCCGCTCGAGTTGATTCCGGCGCTGAGCCGACTCACACCGGCGACGCTCATGGCCGGTGGGTCCGGCACAAGTATTGAGGTGAGCGGAAGCAACTTCATCGATGGGGCGGTTGTCTTGATCGGCGGAAATGAGCGGGTCACGACGCTGCTCTCGACCACCCTGTTGCGGGCCGCCGTCACTTCCGAGGATCTGATCGAGTCTGGCAGTCTCGAGGTGCAGGTAAGGAATCCGGCCCCGGGAAATGGTCTTTCGAACAAGCTGACGCTCGAGATCGTCAATCCAGTGCCGGTTATTGAGTCGATCTCGCCGGAGGTCGTCGGGGTGGGCGGACTATCTTTTACGCTCACGGTCATTGGCCGTAATTTCGTGCCGGGCTCGGAGATCGAATTTAATGGAGGGCGGCGTCCGACAAATCGGATCAGCAATGTCAGGCTGACGACGCAGATCAGCGGCGCCGATATTGCCTCTCTGGCCAGCATTCCGGTCCGGGTTATCAATCCCCAGCCAGGTGGTGGTGTCTCCAATCAGGTCACCTTCGCGGTCAAACCGCTCAACCCGCTGCCGCGAGTCACCTCGATCAATCCCGCCGCGGTTGAGCAGGGGAGCGGCTCGCAGACGATCGTCATTACCGGAACCAGTTTTGTCGATGGCGCTTCGGTTCAGCTGGGATCGGAGAGGTTGCCCGCGACGTTTGTCAGCGCGACAGAGCTGCGCGTGGCCATCGATGGCGCCCGCCTCACCACGCCAGGTAACCTGCTGCTCTCGGTCACCAATCCGGCTCCTGGCGGCGGGAACTCCAATTGGGTAACCTTGACGGTGACCCCGCCCCGCAATCCAGTGCCGGTTCTGAACAGTCTCAGTCCGGCGACTGTGCTGGCCGGTAGCCCAGGCTTTACCCTGACCCTCACCGGAACCGACTTTTTGCCAACCTCGACGGTTCAGGTCAATGGCGAGACCCTGCCATCGGTCTATGGCGGACCGACCCGCATCACCCTGCAGATCAATTCGCAGCTGATCGTCTCGGCCGAGAATCTGACGGTCAGGGTCGTCAACCCAACCCCTGGTGGCGGGGCTTCAGCGCCACGGACGGTCACGGTTCTCAATCCGGTCCCGACCATTACAGCGCTCACGCCCAGTACGGTCGTTGACGGCGGTCCGACCTTTACGTTGTCGGTGGTCGGGATAGGCTTCGTGCCGGAATCGAAGGTGTTGATCGATGGCGTCGCCCGCCCGCCCAATTTTATCTCGACCAATCAGCTCTCTCTCCTGATTCAGGCTGAGGAGATTGCGACTCCCAAGACCATCAATGTCCAGGTGGTCAACCCGGCTCCAGCGGGTGGAAGTTCCGCCATCTTGAAGCTGATCGTTCGTCAGCCAAATCCACTGCCACGGGCGACCGCCGTGCGACCCGCCGAGGTGAAGGTTGGTGGTCCCGGGTTTGTCATGACTGTCGAAGGGGTACGCTTCCTGCCGGAATCGGTTATTCGCATCAATGGTCAGTCGAGAGAGACGGAGTTTATCTCCGACACGCTGCTGGCGACCCGCATCGATGCCTCCGAATTGAAGGTCGCGACGGAGCTGATGATCAGTGTCTACAATCCAGCGCCGGGAGGCGGGCAGTCGAGCGGAGTCTCGCTGCTGGTCGTCAATCCAACGCCGCGCATCACCTCGATCAACCCGACCAGCCTCGCTGCCGGTGGACCAGCAGTCGATCTGGTCGTCTTTGGTGATGGTTTTCTCGCTACCTCAGTGGTCAAATTTAATGGAGTCGATCTTCCGACAACGCTGGTCACGGGGACACAGCTGACGGCGCGAATCTCGCCGTCACAGTTGAGCGGAGGTGGCAATCAGAAGATCACGGTCTTCAATCCGACTCCGGGTGGCGGAATCTCCAACATCGCCAATCTGGCGGTCAGGAATCCAGCTCCCTCGATCAGTCAGCTCAGTCCGGCCCTGCTCACCGCAATTGCCGCCCCGACGGTGCTGACCGTGGACGGAAGTGGCCTCGTCTCCAACTCGGTTGTCCGGGTTAATGGTCAGGATCGCGCAACCACGTGGGTCAGTCCAACACGCCTGACCGCGCAGTTGACGGCGAATGACGTCATCGCCGGGACGACTCTGAGCATTGCCGTCTTCAATCCTGAACCGGATGGAGGGTTGTCGAACAGCCTCGCGTTGCCGGTCAGTAATCCGACTCCAGTTCTGACCCAGCTCAGTCAGCAATCGGCCATCGCCGGCAGTCCGGCCTTCCGGCTGACGCTGACCGGTACTGGCTTTGTGCCTGTCTCGGTGGGCAGATGGAATGGTCAGGCACGTCCGACGACCTACGTCTCAGATAAGGAATTGGCTGTCGACATTCTCGCCGCAGATGTCGAATCGGTGGGCACCGCGTCGCTGACCGTCGACAATCCGACGCCGGGTGGTGGGCGCTCGGCTCCGCTCGTCTTCCGGATCAACTATCCGGTGCCGGTGATTGCCTCACTCACCCCGAACGTGGCCTCTGTCGGCGGCACAGGCTTTACCGTCATCATCAATGGTGACGGATTCACACCGGCATCCGTTGTCCAGTGGAACGGTCTGCCCCGCGTCAGCTCCTATGTCAGTCGGACTGAATTGAGACTGGAAGTGAGGGCTGAGGATACGACGACGGTGGGCAGCGCGACCATCACCGTCGCCAACCCGGCGCCCGGTGGAGGCGTCTCCAACGCCGTGCCGCTCGAGATCCGTAATCCGGCGCCGCGGCTGATCAGTACTACTCCACGCTCGATCATTGCCGGAAGTCCCCGCTTTACGCTCTTCATCTCCGGGACCGGGTTTGTGCAGGGGGCGGTCATCCACTGGAATGGCACACCGCTGCTGACGACGTTTATCAGCACCACTGAGCTGCGCGCCGACGTCTCCTTCAGCGAGATTACGGTGCCCGCGGTGGCCTCCCTGACCGTCGTCAATCCACCACCGACCGGGGGCACCTCAAACATACTGCCATTCAACATCACTCCCCGGCCCAATCCGGTTCCGGTCATTGAGAGCCTCTCCTCGGCGAGCGGACTCGAGGGAGATCCTGATCTGACGATTACGGTCAATGGCTTTGGCTTTGTCAATGGTTCAGTTCTGAACTGGATGGGGAGCCCGCGTTCCACCACTGTAGTCAATGCCAATCGACTTACCGCCACCATCAAGGCGACCGATTTGCGTGTCCCGGGCAGTTTCAATCTGACCGTCGTCTCACCCGGGCCGGGTGGTGGCCCCTCCAATGCGGCTGTCTTTGTCGTCAAGCCGATGATGGCCAACTGCCAGACGGTCTGTATGCAGTCAGCCGACTACTATCTGCAGAACCTCAACCGTCTGCCGCGTGGTATGGTCTGGATCAATCGTTACCTCTACAGCGTGACCAATGGCAATCTGATCATCAAGAAGGCTCTGGAGGGCGGTGAAACGGAAGCACAACAGCTCACCCGTGAGTTCACCGCGACTCAGCTGACCATCATTGGAGCCAACACAGCTCCGGGATCGCTTAACGCCGAGTTGAGCTGCTACCCAATTACGCTAGGCCAATTGACGCTCAGCACGGGTGAGATAATCTCTCGGCAGACCAAGTTGACCGATCTCTTCAACGCGACCCGGGCGGCAATCTCGGATAATCGTGCCGCTGATATGCTGATTCTCCTCAGCGTCTATCAACTGCTCAACGGCAACGATCCGCTCAACCGATGTCGTTGAGTTAGCTTCGCGGGTGATTTCAGAAAAAGAGAAGGCCGGGCAAACGCCCGGCCTTCTCT
>JBEAVZ010000457.1:0-2614 GCA_041160645.1 Acidobacteriota bacterium | reverse complement strand
GATGAATATGTCCTAAAGCTCTTTCAAGACGGGTATTCTGAACAGGTAGTCTGCCTGAGCTCCCAGATATCGCATAACCTCTTTCCCGCGGACTTCACGCGGATCAACCTGATCAATCAGGGAATACCTGCTGACAAAATCAGCTCACTCCACCTGCCCATCTACGAGTGTCCGGTCGAGGTCGTTGACTTCCTTGTTCAATACTGTCTTGAGCGTCGATGGGACTCTGTCATCGTGGTGACCAGTCCGGAAGGGAACAGTCGTGGACGGCGCCTGATGCGCGACGAATTCAGGCAGCGTGGAATTACGCTCTACTTTACTCATGCTCCGCAGGATGAGCTTGAACTGCGAACGGATTGGTGGCGAACGCACTGGAAGATTCAAAGACTGATTGGCGCCATCAGTGACCTTCTGCTCGATCTATATTTTGGTGACTGCCGTGTCACGTCACGATAACCTGGCACAGGAGTAGTATTAAGGCATGTGCGGAATAGCCGGGGTCGTCTCATTTACTGACCAGATTAATGATGAAGGTTCGCGCCTTGTAATGGTCCGGCAGATGACCAATGCCCAGTACCACCGTGGACCTGACGATGAAGGGCTCTGGCAGGATCCCTACTGCACACTGGGCCATCGCCGCCTTTCGATCATCGATCTGACGCCATCCGGTCGGCAACCGATGAGCTCTGCCGATGAGGATGATCTGCACATCGTCTTCAACGGGGAGATCTACAATTTTCAGGAATTGCGGCGCGGCCTCGAAGCAGAAGGCTATCGGTTTCGGACCCGCACCGACACCGAAGTCGTGCTCCGTGCCTACCAGAAATGGGGCGACGCCTGCACCGATCGACTGCGTGGGATGTTTGCGCTGGCGATCTGGGATGCTCCCCGACGACGTCTCCTTCTGGCGCGGGACCGTCTCGGCAAGAAACCACTCTACTATGCTGAACATAACGGAACCCTCAGTTTTGCTTCCGAGATCCAGGGGCTGCTGAAGAATCCCGCGCTTCCCAGAGAGATCGACTACGCCGCGATCGACCAGTATCTCAGTTATGGATACATCCCCTCACCCAAGTCCGGATTGGCTGCTATTCGTAAGCTTCCCCCAGCCCATCGCGCAGTCTGGGAGGCCGGGAGACCACCGCTGATCGAGCGATATTGGACACTTCCACTCCACTCAAAATCGGCCCTGAGCGAAGAGGAGGCCGCCGAACGCCTCCAGTGGGAGATGGCGGAGGCCGTACGAATCAGAATGGTCAGCGATGTCCCCGTTGGAGCGTTTCTCTCCGGAGGAATCGACTCAAGCATCGTTGTTGCCTTGATGGCGAGCCAGGCCGGACGTCCAGTCAAAACATTCTCGATCGGTTTCCACGATGCCAAATTCAATGAACTTGATCACGCACGGCGGGTTGCGGAGCGCTGGCAGACCGATCATCTGGAGATGATCATTGAACCGGATGCTCTGCAGATTCTGCCGCAGCTAATCGGACATCTTGGAGAGCCATTTGCCGATGTGTCGATCATTCCAACCTGGTATCTGGCCCGGATGACCAGGGCTCACGTCACCGTGGCTCTGACTGGCGACGGCGGAGACGAAAGTTTTGCCGGATATGAGCGTTACCTTGCCAACCAGTATGCTGAGCTCCTTCATCAAACCCCGGGTGGCCGCCGCCTCTCAACTCTGCTCGCCCGCTGTTTGGCCGGATTTACCGATGGGTATCCGGCACTGGCCCAGCTCCACAGGCTCCTGCAACAGTCTGCCCGGCCGATGACCGATCGATACCCGCGCTGGATGACCTACTTCACTCTCGAACAGAAGCGCGAGCTTTACCGGGAGGGAGCCATGCCCCAGCCTGATGATTATCTTGGCCGGCTCGTCGCGGCCCACCAGGGGCTCGATCCGGCAGAGACGGCAATGGCGGTCGACCTTCTGAGTTACCTTCCGGAAGATCTTCTCGTCAAGGTCGATATTGCGACGATGGCGCATGGTCTGGAGGCACGATCCCCGTTCCTCGATCACCAACTGGTTGAATTTGCGGCAAGTCTTCCGATAAATATCCGCATGAAAGGGCGCACGCCAAAGTATCTGTTGAAGAAGGCGTTCGGCCATCTTTTACCTCGAGAGAACCTGTCGAGATCAAAGATGGGATTTGGAGTGCCGGTTGGCGAGTGGTTTCGCGGACCGCTCAAGCAACTGATCGAGGGGATTCTGCTCGATACTCCGCTTCGTGTTTTCAATCGCGTCACCGTCGAAAGATACTTGAAGGATCATCTCGGCGGTCACCGAGATCATGCCTTTCAGTTGTGGAACCTGCTAATTCTTGAACAATGGTTGAAATCGATCCAGGAGCAGAAGTGATGCCGCGCAGAGTAATGCAGATTATCGATCGGCTCAATGTTGGCGGGCCCACCAAATATGTGGCCTGGTTGGCAACCGGGCTCGATCCGCGTGAGTTCGAGACCATGCTGGTCACCGGGACCATTCCTCCGGGAGAGGGGGATATGTCCTGGTTTGTCGCCGAGGCCGGTGTCGAACCGGTGATCATTCCGGAGATGAGTCGGGAACTTTCGTTGCAGGATCTGCTTGTCTTTTGGAAGCTGTTGATGCTGATGT
>JBEAVZ010000385.1:0-2726 GCA_041160645.1 Acidobacteriota bacterium | reverse complement strand
CGCCACTCCAGCCTCTCCTGCGCCGTCTGGTGGGTGAACGGGGGCGCTGGCTGGCCGGGCTCGAGCAACGCTGGAACTGGGCCGCGGCCATCTCCATCCCCCCAGAGCCTGTTCCGCCTGGCGAGCGGCTGCCGGATCCGGAGAGGCTGGCCGAGGGACGGGAACTGGTCTTCGCCCTGGTCAGTCTGCGCCCCCAATCACTCGAGCGAACGACGATCGAGATCCGTCAGCCGACCGCCGCTGAGCGCGAGTGCCTCGCGAGGCTCGGCCGACCGTCCGCACCGGAAGCGGATGGTGGTCAAACTGAAGGGCCGGATGGCGAAATCGAAGCATCGATCCATCTCGAGACGCCACTCGCGCGCCTGCTCGCCGCGCTCGATCCGGCCGTCTGGAAAGAGGCCTGGTCGCATCATCTGGATGGGCCGGAGAAGATTGTTCGTGCCGCGGCCAGGTCGGTTGAACGCGAGATGCTTCTCGCCGCCCTGACGGCGGCGACGGCGCGCTGGAAGGCGCTCGAGTGGGTTGAACCCCTCATTGCCGAGCGGCTCAGTGAACCAACGGAGGAGGGGCTCGACATCTTCCATCTCCTGTCGGCGGCGCGGCAGGAGCACTGGATACTCCAGGCCCTCCGGAAGAGCTCCAATCTCGAGGTCGATCAGCCCGGCTTCTGGCTTCTGACCCGTTCCAACTGCGTCTGGGGGCTGCGGATCGCCGCGCAGCTCTGGCCCCTCATGCGCCGTGAAATCGAGGAGCGTCAGTCGACGGTCACCTGGGACTGGCGACTCTTGACCACGCAGGCGGCGCTCCGCCTCGATCCCCAGCTGGCTGCTGAGGCGGAGGCATTCTTTGCTGAGTCGATCACCCGAAGTTCGCCACTCGTCCCCGATCTGGTCACATTTCTTGAAGAGCTCTCTTTCCGGGCCGCGATGGCGGCCGAGCTGCGTGGCCAGAGTCGCTCAAACCCGCCAGCAGCGACGAGCGACCGCCGGTGAGAGACGGGAATCCGCCCTGGCTGGTATACTCCAGGCAACTTTGGTCAGGATAATAATGGCAGAGGAGAAGATATGTCCGAGATAGTCAGACAACGCCCGGAGATTGAGTTCGCGCTCGAGCTCGAAGAGCTGTCGCGCGCCGATCAACGGCCACGACCGCCGCGCTGGAGACTCTCCCCGGCGGCCGTGGCCTCGTATCTCCTGGGAGGGCGTCTGCCGAATGGTTTCGAGGTCACCCCGAAGTATATCGGTTCGCGCCGCTTGATCGAGGTGGCCATTGCCACCCTCGCAACCGACCGCGCCCTGCTTCTGCTCGGGGTGCCCGGGACGGCCAAGACCTGGGTCGCCGAACACCTCGCCGCGGCCATCTCCGGAGACTCGACCCTCCTCGTCCAGGGAACAGCCGGGACGACTGAGGAGTCGCTCCGCTATGGCTGGAACTATGCGACGCTCCTTTCCCGCGGACCGGTCGATGAGGCGCTCGTGCCCGGCCCAGTCATGCGGGCGATGGAGGAGGGGAAGCTGGCGCGGGTCGAGGAGCTGACCCGGATCCCCGCCGAGGTCGCGGACTCCCTGATCACCATCCTCTCTGAGAAGCAGTTGCCAATCCCCGAACTGAACCGGGCGATCGAGGCGCGGAAGGGCTTCAATCTGATCGCGACCGCCAACACGCGGGACCGGGGAGTCAACGAGATCTCCAGCGCCCTGCGCCGCCGCTTCAACACCGTCATTCTTCCTGTCCCGGCGTCGATCGAGGATGAGATCGAGATTGTCCAGCGGCGGGTCGCCACGCTTGGCCGGGCGCTGGAGTTGCCCGTCGAGATCCCGGCGGCAGCGGAGTTGCGGCGCATCGTGACCATCTTTCGTGAGCTGCGTGATGGCGAGACCGTCGATGGGCGGGTTCGTCTCAAATCGCCTTCGGGAACCCTCAGCCCGGCCGAGGTGATCGCGGTGGTCAACAACGGACTCTCACTCGCCGCCCACTTCGGCAGCGGACGGATCGAGGCGACCGACCTCGCCGCAGGAGTCCTTGGGGTGGTCATTCGCGATCCCCAGGCCGATCCCCCGGTCTGGCGTGAGTATCTCGAGAATGTCGTGCGGAGAAGGGAAGGCTGGGATGATCTCTACCGGGCCTTTCGGGATGGTGAATCGGCAGACTGAGACGCGGCGATGCAGATCCAACTTTACGGAATCAGACATCACGGTCCCGGTTCAGCGCGGGCATTGATCGCCGCCCTCACGGCGGATCCCCCGGACCTGCTCCTGCTCGAGGGGCCGCCAGAGTCCGAACCCCTGCTCGGTCTGGTCGCCGACCCGCCGGTCGCCATGCTCCACTATGTCGAGAAGAGGCCTGATCTCCACCTCTACTCCCCCTACGCGATCTATTCGCCGGAGTGGCAGGCGCTCCGGTTCGCCCAGGAACGCGGCCTGGCCATCCGCATGATCGACCTCCCCCTGCGCCACCTGCTGGCGCTCGATGATCGCGGCGCCGACTGGCGGGAGGATCCGCTGGCCCGCCTGGCCGCCCTGGCCGGCTTTGACGATCCGGAACTCTGGTGGGAGCAGTTGGTCGAGCAGCGGACTCCCTCCCGGGAGACCTTTCCGGCCCTCCGCGAAGCGATGCGCAGCCTGCGTGCGGCAACGACCGCGCCAGCCCCCCGACTCGAACTGCTGCGCGAAGCCTGGATGCGCCGAGAACTGCGCCTCGCCGCCCGCTCCGGATCGGCCCAACAC
>JBEAVZ010000371.1:0-3635 GCA_041160645.1 Acidobacteriota bacterium | reverse complement strand
GCACATAGGCGAACGGTCGGCTGAATCCATTGCGCCAGGCATATTCGGCATGCGTCAATGCCTCTTCATTGCGTTTCAGCTGAAAGAGAAGCAGGGCATACCCGAGATGGGCTCCGCAGTTTGACGGATCATAGGCCAGAACCTGACGGTAGCGACGCGCAAGACTCTCGTTTCCATTCGCGCTGTCGGGGTAGTAAGCAAAATCGAGGACCTCGGTCGACATCGTCTCCTGGCCCTGCAGCTGCTGGCTGCGGTAGACGCGTTCTGCGCGCCAGGTCATAGCGCCGAAGATGATCAGGAGGGCCAGCGCGGCGAACCGAGGCAGCCACTCCGGGATGACGACCAGGTCGCTCTCCGGTGGTTGCTCTTCGGTCTCGCTCAGCACCAGCACTACGCCAAGCAGCGCCGCGAGGATGATCGTCTCCGGAGTGTAGCGGAATGAGAAACCGCTGGTAAAGGAGCTGATACAGAAGGCGATCAGCCCAAAGAGTCCACCGGCGGCGAGGTGGCTCCGTGTCCTGCGGATCTGTTTCCAGAGTCGGTATCCCAAAAGTCCGAGGATCCCCAAAAAGAGGATCAGCCCGACCGCTCCCAGCTCGACGAGCGTCTGCAGATACTCATTGTGCGCGAGCGGACTGCGGATCTCGTCCTCATCCTCCGGTCCCATGAGGTCACGCAGCGTCGCGTTCTCCGGCTTGTTGACCCACTCCCGGCGGTAGTCGCCATAGAGAACGGGATAGCCGGCCTGCCCGACGCCAAGGACCGGGTTCTTCTTGACCATCTCGAAGGCCGTCATCCAGCCCCGGAGTCGGATCATCAGCCCTCCTTCCGGAGAGGCGACCCTGATTGCGCCATCGAGACGGAAGGCGATCTCTTCCCAATTGCGGGCCCCAAATGCGCCGGCCCCGATGACAAGGACGATCACTACCAGCAGACCCCGCCGGGGATTGCCCAGGTCGACCAGTTTGAAGAGCCAGAATGCGCCCAGCAACAGGAGGGTGATCGTCAGGGCAAGGAGGGCCCCACGGCGCAGTCCAATCAGGATGGCGACGATCCCCACCGAGGAGACAACAAAATAGAGGGCCATCAGCGCCTTTTGGCGGGCCTTGAAGAAGCTTGCCACCTGGACCGGCACGAGGGTGACCAGAATCTCGGCTGTGATGCCGTGGTTGAAGAAGAAGCCGAGCATGACCGGTCCGAAGACGTACCGCTCATAGAGGATGGTGACCGCCAGAACCAGGCAGATCAACGTCAGCAGGTGGAAGATCACGCGGGCCAGTTTTGGGCTCAGCCGAAGCAGCTGCAGCACAAGAAAGGTTCCAAAGATCACCCAGATTGCGACGAGCCTGAAACCATCGTTCTTGGTTGGCGTGTAGAGGAGCGAGGTCAGCTGCCATCCGGTGAAGAGAAGAAGGGCCCCGATCAGGTAAAGGTCCCGCCTCTCGATCCGGATCCCGCCATCCCTCTTCCGCCAGCTCTCCCAGATCGCCGCCAGGCTGACCAGTATTCCGTAGGCGGCCACGGCCAGCTCCTGGGTCGCCAGGCCGACCATGGAGAGCGCCGGGGCGATGAAGATATTTGGCACCAGCGCCAAAAGTGGAAGGGCCAGCAAGCCGATCTCGACGATACCCGGGCGCCAGGTCTCAATCCGCGCCACATTGTTCTTGTTTTTCATCTGGTCGAATCCTGTCTTAGTAACTTATCGCAATTCGGCGCCCGAATGCTGGTGTCGATTTGAATCTCCCCCGCTTAGTGGGAGCAGGCCAGCCAAAAAATGCCGGCCAGAACTGCCGAGACTACTGGGCCGGGAATGAAGCACTCTGGCTCGTCCAAAGCGATCGGTTTGCCGTGGCCAATCGGGAGGCATCGCGCCGCGCCAGCCGCTCGACCCTAACCCCCTAACCTCTTCTCAACAAGCGTCGATCATACCCGTTACCACCCGCTTAATCAACGAACTGCCGCGGCCGCCAAAGGCCACGATCGCCCCGCGCTAACCGCGTCTTTACCGATCCTCGACCGGAAGGTCGCCAGGTTCATTTTTTCATCTTCGCCGGGCCGTTCGAAAAGGTGGAAAGAGTTGAACATCCGCAAAGACGACCCCTCCGGTCCGGTGATAAGTAGTAATTGGCGTGACGTTGCCAAAGCTCTGCATCAACCGGGATGACCACCATCTTGAAAAGCGATCGTCCGATACCTATAATGACGTTTTAGCAAGTCAGTAATTTTGTCGTCATCGTGTCAGCTTCAAAACGCTGCCCACACGAAGAATTGAGCTTCAAACAGCCGCCGCGACTCCGGGTGTTTCCCATTGTTGAAGTCGCCGAAGAACAGATCCCCTTTAGCGTCGATCCCCTTAATTATGGACTGTCAGTATTGCCAGGGAACCGGATGGGAAGTCATCAAAGGCAGTGGCGCACGCCCCTGTCGCTGTCGCAATGTGGATCGGGCGGCCGCTCTCTTCGCTGCCTCGCGCATCCCCCGCCGCTACGAGAACTGCTCTTTTGCCAACTATCACCCCCAGGGGAACAATTTCGTCGTCGACGAGGTCTTCCGCTCCCAATCCCACGCTCTCAACGACGCCCAGAAACTGGTCCGAGAATTTCCGATCTTCGATCTGGGACTACTCTTTATGGGCCCCTGTGGCGTGGGCAAGACCCATCTTGCCGTTTCGACCCTCCGGGCCCTGATCGAGAAGGGCGTGCGGTGTCTCTTCTATGATTTTCGCGATCTGCTCAAGGAGATCCAGGACAGCTATAATCCAGTCTCAAAGGCGACCGAACTGCGGGTCCTCGAACCTGTCTACCAGGCCGATGTGCTGGTCCTTGATGAGCTTGGCGCCTCCAAACCGACCGACTGGGTCCGCGATACCATGACCCAGATCATCAATAACCGTTACAATGACCGCAAAGTCACCATCTTTACCACCAACTACCTCGATGATCCCCCCAGTCCGGCTGAAGAGTCACTGACCGATCGGGTTGGCGTTCGTCTCCGTTCCCGACTCTACGAGATGTGCAAAGTCGTCCGAGTCAAGGGAACCGACTACCGCACCCTGATCAACCTCACCCCTGATCAGCATCCTGTCCAAAAGACCGCGAAAAAAGCGGGTTCGCCCTCTAATCCCAAACGCTGAGGAGTCCCGTCCAATCTTCCTCAGGCCTCACTCCGCACCAAAATGCTTGTGGGTGCAAAGAGCTTTATCGCAGAAAGTGCTTGTCAGGCATAGCCGGGGCGTGTATGCTCCACGAGCGTTGCGCGAGCAGGGAATGACCAGCGCGCAATTAGCTGGTGCTTGGCTGATGGAGAGTGAGTGATCGATGAGCAGCGAGCGAGTTGGTGAGGCGCGAGTGGTGATGGACCGGCAGGTCCATTCGTTGCAAGGGCGCGCCATGGACAATCTGCGTTACATCCGCGAGGCGATGGAGCGATCGTCCTCCTTCACCGCCGTGCCGGGGTGGGGTGGGGTTCTGATCGGGACAACTGCCCTGATGGCGGCCTTTCTGGCTGAGTGGCTGGAGAGTATCGACCGTTTGGCGGGGATGCGGGGGGGGCGAGGATGGATGCTCGTCTGGGGCTGGGAGCTGCCGCTGGCGCTGGTGATCGGCGGAGTGGCCATGAAGCGCAAGGCCCGGGCG
>JBEAVZ010000368.1:0-8601 GCA_041160645.1 Acidobacteriota bacterium | reverse complement strand
GAACATGGGTACACGATCCAGCGCCGTCCGGCCGGGGGGAGCGGAGGCCTGCAGTTGCAGCTGCGGACGCGCGGCGAGCTCCGACTGGTCAGGGCGAGGGAAGGGCGCGAGCTGATCTTTGGACTGCCGAGCGGAGAAGAGGTCCTTCGTTATGGAGACCTGAAGGTCTTCGATGCGCGCGGGGCCGAGCTGGTCGCCCGGTTTGCGGTTGAGGAGGAGGGCGGGTTTCAGTTGCTGGTCGATGATCAGGGAGCGGAATATCCGTTGACGATCGATCCGCTGATCAGCCAGACGACTCTTGCCAGTCGGCGCAGCGGGTTGGCTGGGCGATCCCTGGCGCTCCAGCCGAACACGGCTCCGGCAATTACGCCGACGAGTGGCATCTCGCGGGTTGGTGGATCACCAAGTGCGAACAGCCAGATTGCCACGGTCAGTGACGCGGAGACCGCCGCCGGAGCTTTGACGGTCAGCGTAACGAGCGCCAACCCTTCCGGGGGGATCACGATCTCCAATATCGTCAATACGAATGGAAACGTGACCGCCAATGTGATCGCCGATTGCGGCGCGACGGCGGGGACGGCCAGCTTTACACTCGAAGTGAGCGATGGGACGGCGACGACGACGGCAACCCTCAATGTGACGGTCAGTGCCAATGTCGCGCCGACGCTCAGTTATGGCAGCGCCGCGGTCAATGCTGCCAGTGCGACGACCATCAACCCATTGACGGGGCCAACCGACAATGGAACAGTGACTACAGTGGCTGTCCAGAGCGCCGGCACCTATACCGGGACGGTGACGGTTGATGCGGCCGGAGTTATTACGATCTCCGGGGCGGCCCCGGTGGGGAATCATACGATCACCATTCGGGCCACCGACAACTGCGGCGCCACAACCGACGCCACGATGGCGCTGACGGTCAATGCGCTCCCGACGATCACCCCGACGGCCGGTCTGGTCCGGACCGGTGGAATGGCGACCTGGAGTTCGACCATCGCCACGGTCAGCGATCCTGAGACTCCGGCTGGAAATCTGGCGGTTACGGTGAGCGGTCCCAATCCGGTCGCCGGGGTGACGATCACCAACCTCACCAACAACAACGGATCGATTACCGCCGATATCTTTACCGCCTGCGTGGCTGCGGCGGGCACTGCAAGTTTCACTCTGCAGGTGAGCGATGGCACCGCGACCTCGACGGCCACCCTGAGTGTCGCCGTGACGGCCAATACTGCACCGACGTTGAGTTACAGTGCGGCTTCGGTCAATCTTGGCAGTATGACCATCGTCAATCCGGTCGCGGGGTTGACCGATAACGGAGTCATCAGTTCGGTTGTTGTGCAGAACCAGGGAACCTATACCGGAAGTGTGATCGTCAACAGCGCCGGCACGCTGACGATCAGCAGCGCGGCCCCGGTTGGCACGCATACTCTGACTATCCGGGCGACAGACAACTGCGGGGTGGCCACCGATGCGACGATTCAGCTGACGGTCAATGCCGCGCCGGTGATCACGGCGGCGGGCGCCGTCGCCCGAACGATCGGCAGCACGGCCGGGAATGTGACCATTGCGACGGTGAGCGATAGCGAGACGGCCGCCAGCAGCCCATCGTGACCGTCACCAGCCCCAACCCCTCGGGCGGGGTGACTATCTCGAACATCGCCAATACCAATGGAACGATCACGGCCAATCTGAGCACGTCTTGTCTGGCCAGCCTTGGAACGGCCAGTTTTACGCTTCAGGTCAGCGATGGGACGGCGACATCGACCGATACCCTCAACGTAACCGTCGGCGCCAACACGGCCCCGGTGCTCACTTATGGGTCGGCGCTGGTCAATGCCGGAGGGACCACCACGATCAATCCGGCCAGTGGCCCGTCTGACAACGGAGCCGTGAGCACTATTGCCGTCCTCAACAAGGGGACATTTACCGGGACCGTCGTCGTCGACGCGGCCGGAGTGGTCTCGATCTCGGGGGCGGCTCCGGCCGGGAGCCACACCATTACGATCCGGGCCACCGACAACTGCGGGACGACCACCGACACCCCGCTGGCGGTGACCGTCAATGGCGCGCCAACGATCACCGCGGCGAGCGGACTGGCGCGGACGGCGGGAACCGCTCTCGCTAACGCGGTCATTGCGACGGTTGGCGACGCAGAGACCGCTGCCGGAGGGCTGACCGTGGTCTTGACCAGCCCCACCCCGGCTGGAGGCGTGACGCTCTCGAACATCAGCAACAGCAATGGGACGATCACGGCCGATCTGGTGGCCGGATGTGGAGCTCCGGCCGGGACGGCCAGCTTTACTCTTCAAGTTAGTGATGGCTCGGCGACGACGACGACGACCCTCAATGTGACGGTCAGCGCCGATCCGGCGCCAACCCTGACCTATGCTGCGGCGACGATCGATGCCGGCGGCGCAAGGTCGATCAACCCCGCCACGGGTCCGCTCGATAATGGATCGGTGAGCACGATCGCGGTGCAAAGCCAGGGCACCTTTACCGGGACGGTGACGGTCAGTCCGGCTGGGGTAGTTTCGATCTCCGGAGCGGCCCCGGCCGGGAACCACGCCATTATCATTCGGGCCACCGATAACTGCGGCACATTTACTGACGCGACGATCAACCTGGCGGTCAATGGTGCGCCAACGATCACCGCCACCACGGGGATCTCCCGCATCATCGGGACGGCCATGTCCAATTCGACCATTGCCACGGTTAGTGACGCCGAGACGGCCGCCGCAAGTCTGAACGTGGTCATTACCGGCGCCAGTACGGCAGGTGGAGTGACCGTCTCCAATATCAGCAATGCCAATGGGACGATCACCGCTGATATCGTCGCTGGCTGCGGAGCGACCGCCGGCACGGCCACCTTCACGCTGCAGGTGAGCGACGGATCGTTGTTGGCCACGACGACCCTCAGTGTAACGGTCAATGCCAATCCGGCGCCGGTTCTGAGCTATGCGGCGGCGTCAATCAATGCCGGGGCGGCGACGACCATCAATCCCGCCACCGGCCCAACCGACAACGGAGCGGTCAGCTCGATAGCAGTACAGAGTCAGGGAACATTTACCGGCACGGTGACCGTCAACAGCGCTGGCGTGGTCACGGTCGCCGGAGCGGCCCCGGCCGGAAACCACACCATCACCATCCGGGCCACCGATAATTGCGGATCGACTACCGACGCCACCCTTGCTTTGACGATCAATGGTCTGCCGACCCTGACCCCGACAGGCGGCCTGACCCGTACCGGAGGCTCTCCCTCCGCAAATTCGACCATTGCGACAGTGAGTGACAATGAGACGGCCTTCGGCAGTCTCATCGTTACCGTCACGAGCGCCAATCCCGCTAATGGCGTGACCATCTCCAACCTCGTCAACAACGCCGGCACCGTGACGGCCGACATTGTTGCTGCCTGCGGAGCCGTGGCTGGGCCCGCCAGCTTCACGCTTGAGGTGAGTGATGGGGCGGCGACCACGACCGCGATCCTCAACGTGGCGGTCGTGGCCAATACGCCACCGACCCTCAGCTACACCCTGGCGACCGTCAATACCGGTGGGACACTGACCATCAACCCGGCCACCGGTCCCTCCGATAATGGAGCGGTCGCTTCAGTTGCGGTCCAGAGCCAGGGTGGATTTACCGGAACGGTGACGGTCAATTCCCTGGGAGTCGTCTCCATCTCCGGGGCCGCTCCGTCAGGAACCCACACGATCACCATTCGGGCGACCGATAGTTGCGGCGCGGTGACTGACGCGACCCTCTCCCTGCGGGTCAATGCTCCCCCAACGATCACTGCCGCCGGCGGACTAACTCGCACCGGTGGCACGGCCTCCTGGAGTTCGACAATTGCGACGGTGATCGATGCGGAGACCCCACCTGCCAACCTGACCGTGGTCGTCACGAGCCCCAATCCCAGCGGCGGGATCACCATCTCAAATATTGCCAATAACAATGGCACGATCACGGCCGATCTCGTGACGGCCTGCGGCGCTCCCCAGGGGACCGCCAGCTTCACGCTCGAGGTGAGCGATGGCGCCTCAACCTCAACCACCATTCTCAATGTCAATGTCACGGCGAACACCCCGCCGGCGATGAGCTACAATTCGGCCATCGTCACCATTGGCGGCGCCGCAACCATCAACCCGGCAACAGGGCCGACCGACAATGGATCGATCAATCAGGTGACCGTCCAGAGCCAGGGGACCTTCACCGGGCTCGTCACGGTCAACAGCAGCGGCGTTGTCTCGATCTCGGGGGCGGCGCCGGCTGGCAGCCACACGCTCACCCTCCGCGTGACCGACAATTGTGGCTCGGCTACCGACGTCCCCCTCACCCTGAATATCAACGGCGCTCCAACGGTGACTGTGGCCACAGGCTTGGCGCGGATTGCCGGCTCATCGACCGCCAACTCGGTCATCGCGACGGTCAGCGATCTCGAAGTTGCGGCCGGGACGCTCACTGTCGTCGTAACCAGTCCCAATCCGACCGGTGGCGTCACCATCTCCAACATTGTCAACGGCAATGGAACGGTCACCGCCGACATCAGTGCCACCTGCACGGCCACCCCGGGCCCGGCCAGCTTCACGCTCCAGGTCAGCGATGGAACGGTTGT
Organism: Acidobacteriota bacterium; assembly: GCA_041160645.1. Lineage (GTDB taxonomy): Bacteria > Acidobacteriota > Blastocatellia > RBC074 > RBC074 > CAIOZW01. Next base: position 3,995 of record JBEAVZ010000368.1, on the reverse strand, counting down.
CTCGACCGCCACTCTGCAGGTACAGATCACGGCCAATACCCCGCCGACGCTCACTTATGGTTCGAGCACGGTCAACTCTCTCGCCTCGATCACCGTCACTCCGCTGACCGGACCCGTCGACAACGGGACGATCAGTAACATCGCCATCCTCAACCGCGGAACCTACACCGGCACCGTCTCGGTCAACTCTGCTGGGAATGTCGCGATAACTGGCGCCTACCCTACCGGAACACACACCCTGACCGTACGCGCAACCGACAATTGCGGGGCGGTCACCGATGCGATCCTTCAGCTGACGGTCAATCCGCCACAATCCGGACCCGGAAACGCGCCCACCGCCGCGGTTCTTCCAAGCCAGCAGAAGCCAGGAAGCCTGCTCATCTACAATCTCTACACCTCGTCAGTCAATCGATCGACCCAGGATACTGAGATCTCCATCACCAATACCAATCCGGTCAATCCGGTCAATGTGCATCTCTTCTTCATCGACGGGATGACGGCTGCCGTCTCAGACCAGTTTGTGACCCTCACTCAGAATCAGACCCTCAGCTTCCAGGCGAGCGACATCGATCCCGAGGTTACCGGCTACATGATCGCTGTAGCCATCGATGCTGACGGTTGTCCGATCATCAGCAACTATCTGATTGGACGCGCGGATGTCAGGTTCACCAGCGGCCACCACAGCAGCCTGCCGGCGATTGGCGTCTCCGGACTCACCGCGAACCAGCCACCCTGTACGCCGGGATCCATCACCGCCACCCTCTCATTCGATGGCGTTCGATATGATGAACTTCCGCGGACGTTGACTATTGACAGCCTCCCTTCACCGGCGAATGGCAATAGTTCGATGCTCGTCGTCAATCGTCTTGGCGGAGATCTCGCGGATCAGGTGCTCAAAATCGATACAATCAATGGCCTTCTCTTTGATGACAGTGAGATTTCGCGCACCTTTACCCTCAATGGCGGAGTCGGTCAGTTGCGTGGGATCCTCGGGGATAACTTCCCGCGAACCCAGCCTCGTTACACGACGGTCATTCCGTCGGGACGGACTGGATGGATGAAGTTCTGGGCCGGTACCGACCAGGCGTTGACCGGGGTCATGATCAACAAGGGGGCTGGTGATTTCAGTGGCGGGTATAACCTCCCTGCCTTGACGACCACCAATACCGCCAGTCTGACCATCCCGGTCGTCCCGGTCTTCTAACCCTATTAACCGGAGCTGATGGCGACCGACCCGCCATCAGCTCCGGTTAATGGCTCAGCGGCCATCGGAGCTCACGCCGGGACAAGAAGAGAGCCGCGCCATCCGAACCCTCGGGAGGTGGCGGCAAAGCGATCTGTTGGTGCAGTGGAAATTGGACAGGGTCGGGACGTGAATGAGAGTGGGATTGGGACGGTGCAGCAGGGGAATTATGGCGGAGAGCGAGGGATTCGAACCCCCATGCCCTTTCGGACGCCGGTTTTCAAGACCGGTGCAATAGCCGTTCTGCCAGCTCTCCGCATCTGCGCTACTACAACCACGGATACTACCACGCTCGTTGGTTGAATTCCACCACAATTTTTTGATGGCCACGCCGATTCTCGTTCCGGGCCTCCAGCCGTCAGGATGCCCGATTTCCGGATGACGGGCGGAACCACAAGCCCTTCCCAGCACGCCATCTTCAGCGCCGCGCCACCATCAGCCGCGCCTCAGCGTTCGCGACGCGCGGCCGCCGATGACGCCACTTGTCTGCCGGCCCCCTGTCTGACCAGCCCGTTCGCAAATCTACTTGCGGGGTGAGGCCCACCGGCGTACTATTCAGGCGGGGTGACCTTGATCGACCACCCAGCAATGACAACACTCATTTTCTGTAGTCCGATTTTGTAGTCCGAAAGGTTAATGACATGAGCAATCTGACGCGACGCCATTTTATTGGGTCGGTAGCGGCGGCAGGGGTTGCCGCCGGCTTTCCGTCCATCATCAGGGCCGCAGGCAAGGAGAAGCCGCTTCCACTCGCTTTTTCAACCCTTGGTTGTCCAAAGTGGGACTGGAAGACCATTCTCGATCAGGCAAGCCGACACGGGTTTGTGGCTCTCGAACTACGGGGACTGCTGGCTGATGTCGATATCACCCGCTCACCACAATTTACCGGAGAAAAGCTGAAGGAGACGATTGCCGATCTCGCCGCGTTGAACATAAAAATTTCCGATCTGGGCGCCTCGTCACGTCTTGGTGAGCCTGATCCAGCCAAGCGGGGGGCACAGTTCGATGAGGCGAAGCGCTATATTGATCTGGCCCACCAGCTCAAATCGCCATATGTGCGGGTCTTTGGCGGCAAACTGGTCGCCGGACAGACGATGGACGCGGCGATCGAGGCGATCATCACCGGATTCAAGGCCATGCATGACTACGCCAAGGGCAGCGGGGTCACGCTCCTCCTCGAGTCGCACGATGAGTTCTGTGAGTCCAAGTCTCTCACCAAAATTCTCCAGGGAATAAATCTGCCCACCGCGCAACTGCTCTGGGACGCCCACCATACCTTTGTCAGCGGAGCTGAGAAGCCCGCCGACACCTGGGCGAGCCTTGGCAAGTATGCCCGTCATACCCACCTCAAGGACTCCATCAGTGACAAAGCTGTCGCGCAGGGAGGACGACGCTATGTGCTGACCGGCACTGGCGATGTGCCCATCGGGGATGTCGTCAAGGTCCTGGTCGCCAATCGCTACAAAGGTTACTTCTGTTTTGAATGGGAGAAGCGCTGGCATCCATCGATCGAGGAGCCGGAAGTCTCGATACCACACTACGCCAAGGTCATGCGCGAGTATCTGGCTGCCGCTGGCTATAAAGCCTAGTTGTTGGGCTGGCGGAAACAAAGATCCAGCGGAAAGAGGAGCGCGATATGGAGCAGCAACAATCAGCGCCAGTCAAATGGGACTGGATTACCAGAGCCTGGCAGGTCTTCAGCGGGAGCGCCATCACCTGGATATCGATGCAGCTTCTGGTGCTCCTCTTTGTTCTTCTCGCCGTCAGTCCGATCCTCTTTCTGCTGGGCGGCATCGGCGTCCTCGTCTCGCGTGAGGAGTGGCCGGGACTCGCCGGTCTGTCGGTGCTGGCGATCCTCTCGATCCCCGCGCTGCTGGTTCTCCTCCTTGTCGGTGGTTCGTTTCTGACCGCCGGTCTCTACAAAACGGCCATCAGACGGGCGCGGGGCGAGGAGTTCAGCGTGGCGGATCTCTTCTCGGCCGGCGACTCATTTCTCGGCGTGCTCGGCTACCTGATCGTGCTCGTCTTCGCGCTCCTCGCCGTCAGCACGGTGCTGGGGAATATCGGCGAAGAGGGGACTTTGATCAACTCCCTCGCCGCGCTGGCCCATACGATCACCGACATGATCATCATCGGCCTGACGATCTTCGCTATTCCGATTATCGTCGACCGGCGCACCGGGGTGATCGAAGCGATTCGCCAGAGTGTCGTGATCGCCTGGCCACACTGGCCCGTCTATGCGCTTCTCGCCTTTGTCACCGAAATCCTGAGTGGGCTCGGGGTCATCCTCTGTCTGGTCGGAATCCTCGTCACTGCCCACTTCCAGTGGACCATCCCGGCCGTCGCCTACTGTGATGTCTTTGGATTTGGCTGGGGGAACGCCCGCAGAGATCCGGTGACCCAATACTTTCCGTCACCTCCACCGCCCCCTGATTTTCGTACGCCGCCCGCTCCGCCTCCGCCCACTGGCTCAGTCATCGATTGGTCGACCGACACACCGACCCTTCCGCTTGCCTGTCCACATTGTGGCGTAGTCCTCAACCGGATCAGTCAGTACTGCAGCCAATGCGGAACAAGGATCGGTGGAGATCCGGCCTGAACCTGCGTCATCGCGCCCGCCGGTCACCGGAATCGACCCGACCGCCAAACCACTATCAGCGCGGCGTGACCTCACCTCCCGATGTGGCCACCTTATGAACCGCCAGACTGATCGACTCGCCTCCCCGGTTCACCCGCAGTGAGAAACCCCGGT
>JBEAVZ010000361.1:0-2742 GCA_041160645.1 Acidobacteriota bacterium | reverse complement strand
GGCCCGGGCGGCCAATCTGCGGCTGCTGACCGGACCGGGCCGGAAGTTCGTTCTGAGCCTGGCGCCGCCGCTGGTGGCCGGGGCGCTCATCTCTGTGGCGCTCGTGCGCAGCGGCTCGTTCGAGGCGCTGCCGGGTATCTGGCTGCTGCTCTATGGTGTTGGAGTGGTGGCCGGGGGGGCCTTTTCGGTGCGGGTCGTCCCGGTTATGGGGCTGGTCTTCATGGGGTTAGGAGCGGTGACGCTCTTTGCTCCGCCAGTCGTGGGACGGCTGACGATGGCAGCCGGATTTGGCGTAGTGCATATCGTCTTCGGATTGATAATTGCGAGGAGGTACGGTGGCTAGACAGAGTATTCGTTCGACCACCACAGAGCAGAAGGTCGAGCCAAAGGGGCATCTGGCAGGGGTGAGCCGGGAGGCCGGGAAGGCCCCTGAACTGGACAATCTCATTCATGAAAAGATGCGGCTGGGGATTGTCAGCGCGCTGGCGGCCAACGACATCCTCTCTTTCCGTGAGTTGAAGGAGTTGCTGCGCACGACTGATGGGAACATCAGTGTGCACACGCGACGGCTCGAGGAGGCGGCCTATATCGAGTGTACGAAATCGTTTGAGGGGCGTATTCCAAAGACACGCTACCGTTTGACGACGGAAGGGCGGCGAGCGCTCGAGCGTTACCTCGACCACATGGAAGCCTTGATTCGGGCGGCTCGCGTGAGATAACCTGACCAATTGTTGTCGGTCCAGAGCAAGATGACGACCGCCCGGCTCTCTAGCCATTCTGGCCAGCCAGTTCTGGCTATCCAATTCTGTTCAGTCGGGCAGTCGATGATCTGAGGGGTTCAAAATGGTCCATACTGCGGTGGTGGAAGTTGAAGAAGTCGGAGTTTCGGAATTGAAGACCTATCACACGACAATCAGTCTGCAGACATCGGGATGTCTGCAGTTTATCGATCTGACCAGGGAGTTGGTCGAGGTGATCGCGCGAAGCGGGGTCAAAAACGGCTGGGTCAATGTTCAGACCCGCCACACCACGACAGCCCTGATCGTCAATGAGAATGAGCCGCTGCTGCTCGAGGATCTGCGCGTCCTGCTCGATCGTCTTGCCCCACGGGACGGAGAATATCAGCACAACGATTTCAGCCGGCGGATCGACATTCCGCCCGATGAGCCGGCAAATGGACATTCCCACTGCAAAGCCCTCTTTCTGCCGGCAACGGTCAGTCTGAATATTGCCGATGGGCGACTGCAACTCGGTCAATGGCAGAGTCTCTTCTTCATTGAACTCGACGACAGTCGGGAGCGGAAGATTTCAATCATGGTCATGGGGCAGGCTTAACCGATGAACGCACTAGTGATGGCTGGCGGGTCAGGGACACGGTTCTGGCCGGCGAGTCGTGAACACCTCCCGAAGCAGTTTCTCCGGATTACGGGGGATCGGTCGATGCTCGAGGAGACGATTGGACGCATCGCGCCGACGATTCCGGCGGAACGGGTGGCGGTGGTTGTCGGCAGGGTTCACGAAGCGGTGACGCAGCGGCTGCTTGCCGGCACTCCGGTCGAGATCCTGATCGAACCAACGGGCCGCAATACGGCTGCGTGTATCGGGCTGGCGGCGCTCCACTGGCGCCGACGCGACCCGCAGGCGCCGCTGGTCGTCCTGCCGGCGGACCACTTCATCGCGCGCGCCGACCTGTTCAATGAGATCCTTGCCGCGGCCGCTGGGCCAGCTCGTGATGGGGCGATTGTCACCCTCGGGATCGAGCCGACGCGACCGGAGACCGGTTATGGTTACATCAAGGTCGATGCGCGTGCCGCACTCGGTCTGATCTCCGGGACGACGGTTCTTCACCGCGTCGACTGCTTTGTTGAGAAGCCGGATCTGGAGCGGGCGCTCGATTATCTGCGCACGGGGGAGTATCTCTGGAACAGCGGCATCTTTGTCTTTACTCCCGAGGTCATTCTGAACGAGATCGCCGCGCACCTGCCGGACCTCGCCGCAGGGCTGGCAGAGATCGACGCAGCGATCGGTCGTCCTGATTACGAGGAAGTGCTTTCGAGGGTCTACGGCAACCTGCCCTCAATCTCGATCGACCATGGAATCATGGAGAAGACGACCCGCCCCCTCTACGTCGTCCGCTCTGACTTTGGCTGGAGCGATGTCGGCAGCTGGCAGGCGCTCTATGAGTTGCGCGAGGGAGAGGCCGATGAACAGGGCAATCTTCTCGAGGGAGCCGTCTGGGTCGAGGATTCGCGCCGCAACCTCGTCTATGCGACAAGTGGCCGGCAGGTGGCGCTTCTCGGCGTCGAGGGCCTGGCGATCGTTGACACGGAAGATACTTTGCTGGTCGCCGACCTGACCAGATCACAGGATGTCAAAAGGTTTGCGCAGCGGGAGAAACAGCGCAAATAGTCGTTGGTCGTGATGGCCGAATGAGAGAGTCCGTCGATTCAGATTCGAGATAATCTGAATCGCGGACTCTCTTATTTTTGGTATATACTCCCGAAAGGATTAAACTAACCTTCGTCTGGAATTGTCGGCGGAATTGCCGGGAGCAGCGGGAAGTGTGAGGAGGAGCGGGATCATGGAGATCAGGGACCGGGTATTTATCGTCACTGGCGGCGGATCCGGGCTTGGCGCGGCAACAGTAGCCAAGCTGGCCGCCGAAGGCGCCCGCGTCCTGATTGCCGACATCGATCCGGATCGGGGGGCCGCGGAGGCGGCCCGTTATGGTGATGAGGTCGT
>JBEAVZ010000320.1:0-2684 GCA_041160645.1 Acidobacteriota bacterium | reverse complement strand
GTGTCATAATGATCACTTCGCAGCGCGTCATGCCCTTCAGTCTCCAGCAACTAATCTCGCACGGGATCGATCCCGCCGCTTTTGACGCGATCGTTGCCAAGGGCGTCAACGCGCCGATTGCCGCCTATGCGCCAGTCTGTCCGACCATGGTGCAGGTCGACACTCCCGGCGTCACCCAGGCCGACATGACGCGGTTTGAATACCGCCACCGCCGTCGGCCCCTCTTCCCGTTTGAACGATGATCAGACCCGAACGGGTTGTTGGATCGTCGGAGCATACCGGAGGTCATCATAACTGCATATGAAAAAGACAGACTATTCCAGATCCGCCGCGCTGCTTGAGAGGTCCAGGAAAGTACTTGCCGGAGGAGTCTCCTCGGAGTTCAGAAAGTACAACCATCCGCACGCGATATTCTATACCCATGGCGAGGGCAGTCACATCTACGATGTGGACGGCAACGACTATCTCGACTTTACCCTCAGTCAGGGCCCGCTGATTCTTGGCCACTCGCACCCGCATGTTCTGAAGAGGGTCAACGACTATTCCGCGCCGGGGCAGCTCTATGCCGGTCAGCATATCGGTGAGATTGAACTGGCGGAGAAGCTCAACCGGCTGATTCCCTCGGCGGAGCTGATGCGGTTTTGTCTCGATGGCTCCGAGGCGGTCCAGACCGCCCTGCGGGTCGCCAGAGCGCGGACGGGGAGGCCGAAATTCCTCCGCTTCGAGGGGCACTATCACGGCTGGCTCGATAATGTCGCCTGGGGATTATCGACCCCCGGGGTGGAGGCGCTGGGCAGCCGCGAGAATCCAGAGGTCTATCCCTGGTCTGCCGGACTCGCCGCGCACGCCCGGGATGAGTTCATCATCCGCCCCTGGAATGATCTCGATCTGGTGCGCCAGACCCTCGCAGAGCATCACCAGGAGGTGGCCGCGATCATTACCGAGCCGGTCATGTGCAACAATGGCTGCATCATGCCTGCGGAGGGCTACCTGAACGGATTGCGGGAATTGTGTGATCGGTACGGGATTGCCCTGATCTTTGACGAGGTGATTACCGGTTTCAGAATGGGGCTTGGCGGGGCCCAACAGTATTTCGGAGTCACCCCGGACATGTCTGTCTTCGCCAAGGCCATCGGCAGCGGCTATCCGATCAGTGTGATTGCCGGAAAGAGGGAGTGGATGGGGCTGATCGAAGAGGCAAAGGTCATTCACGCCGGGACCATGAACTCGAGCAACGCCACCATCGCCGCCGCCCTCGCGACAATCGAAGTGCTTGAGCAGGAGAACCCATACCAGAGGATCTTCAGACTCGGGGCGCGGCTGATGGAGGGGCTCCGGGAGGCCGCGGCTGGCCAGCATGACGACCTGCTGATCCAGGGGCCCGGACCGATGTTCCATCTCGGATTTACCGACCTCGCGACGGTCAGTGACTATCGCCAGACGCTGCGCTATGATAAGGCCAAATTGGGGCGGTTCATCGCGGCCATGCACGATGAACGAATCCGGATTATCGGCAGAGGATTGTGGTATATCAGCGCCGCCCATACGGAGGCCGATATTGATCACGCCCTCGCGGTCTCCCGGCGGGTCCTGAAAGATTTATAGTCTGGCTCCTGACGGGTGTATCAGATTGCCGGAGCCGGGCCGGGAACCTGGCCACAAAATGGATCCTCGCCCGGGGGGCTCGAGAGAAGACCGCCTGAGCGAGGCAGATTTAAGAGGTAGCATAATGCGCAGACTGGTTTTACTGACAATCGTCGTCTTGCTGGGTGGAGGCGGACTGATCTGGCCCGGATGGACAGGCCGGGCGACCCGTGGCCCGGTGTTGCGGGTCGGGGCGGCGGCGGTGGTCATCACGCCCTTTGGTCAGCATCCCGACTGGAAAGGGTCGATCACGTCGACCGGAGTCTGGGGTGAGCAGTTTACCGATCTGGATGGGAACGGGATCTGGTCGGCCGGCGAACCGTTTGTCGACGATCCCGCAAACTCGGCGATCGATCGCAGCTCGGTCAACAAGTACGATGGGGTCTACCTCGCCGGCTTTGGCAACAAGCGGCTCGCCACCGGTCGTCACGACGATCTCTGGGCGCGGACAATCGTTCTCGATCAGGGGGAGACGCGGGTCGCGATCGTCTCGATCGATGTGATTGGCTACTATTCAGAGGCGACCTACTATGGTCTGAAGCACGTCTGGAAGCAGCTCGATCCGGCGCTGGGGATCGACGAGATCCTTCTTGCCAGCACCCACAGCCACGAGGGGCCGGATACGATTGGCGCCTGGGGTGATGGGTACCTCAAGGATGGCAAGTATCCGCAGTACCTCCAGTTTCTCGATCGCCAGATAGCCAGGAGCATCACGATCGCCGCGGGCGCGCTTCGCCCGGCCCGGCTGCGACTCGGGGTGACCGATCCGCAGCGTTCGCCATCGATCGCCGGGATGCAGACGCGCACCAGTGGTCGCCCGCCACGCTTCTTTGACGAAGAGCTGCGCGTGATGCGGTTCGTCGAGGCCCGTGGCGGCAAGACGATTGCCACCCTCATCAACTGGAATACCCATCCCGAGTCGATGGAGGACGAGAACACCATCCTCACCTCCGATTTTCCGCACGCGATCCGCACGTCGGTCGAGGCGAAGTATGGCGGGGTCTCGCTCTATATCAATGGCGCCATTGGGGCAGCCGAGA
>JBEAVZ010000317.1:0-6229 GCA_041160645.1 Acidobacteriota bacterium | reverse complement strand
CAGCGCCAAGAAGGGGCGCTTCGAGATGGCCGAGGGCGGGACGCTCTTTCTCGACGAGATTGGCGATCTCTCCCCGGCCATGCAGGTCAAGCTGCTCCGCGTTCTCCAGGAGCGTGAATTTGAGCGCGTCGGCGGGATGGAGACGATCAAGGTCAACGTCCGGCTCATTGCCGCCACCAATGTCGATCTTGAACGGGCCGTCCAGGACGGCCGGTTCCGCTCCGACCTCTACTATCGACTCAACGTCTTCTCGATCTACCTCCCCCCCCTTCGTGAACGAAAGACCGATATTCTGCTGCTCGCCGAGCACTTCCTCGAGAAGTATGCCAAGCAGAACAGCAAGCAGATCAAGCGGATTTCGACCTCGGCGATCGACATGCTCATGAGTTATCACTGGCCGGGCAATGTCCGTGAGCTCGAGAATGTGATCGAGCGGGCGACGCTGGTCTGCGAGGGGCGCGTCATTCACGGCTATCATCTTCCCCCCACCCTCCAGACGGCGGAGGGATCCGACACCGTCAACAAGATGAGCCTCGACCAGGCGGTCGCCAACTTTGAGAAGGAGCTGATTCGTGACGCGCTCAAGACTGCCCGGGGCAATCGGGCGCGGGCGGCCCGTCTTCTCGATACGACCGAGCGCATTCTTGGCTACAAGGTTGGAAAGTATGGCATCGATCCGCGGCGCTACAAGTAGTATGGCGACAAAAATGTTGCACAGGGGATAATATCATACAAAAATGTGTGCAATGGAGTCGGGCGCCGGCTTGCGAGATGGCGCTAAAGTATTGATAACCTTGGGTTTTGCTGTGGCGGATAATTGTGGCAAGCGATTTGCATGATCAGAATGTGGAGTAATAGAAGAGCGCGGAGCGTTGACCCAGGTGACTGCCAGATGACCGCCAGATGACTTATAAGATGACCGCCAGATGTCTTATAAGATGACCGGCGTGGCCGGGGTGACAGAGTCGCCAGCGGAGCCCGGGCGGCAGCAAGACAGGTCAGTCTTCGCGCGGAGCAATGACGTTGTTGGAGAATGGCTCAATTGTGCAATCTTTGCCGAGCCGTTGGCCTTGTACAGCAATCTGTTTGTACCGCAACTGGAAAGCCATGACAGGTCATGGCAAGTCATTGCCGATCAGATCGGGGCACTGGCAGGAATAGTGACGACCACCGGCAGCCGATGACTGGCCCGGGAGGGAGAGAACTTTTAATAGATTATTTCAGCGAGGAGAAAATATGAGCGTGTCAGGTACTCAGGGGCGTCTGTGGGCAGTTGGAGAGGTGACGAAGCGAACCCCACGGACGATCGCGAATGGGCAGAAGGCGTCCGAATACTTTGCTTGCAACACTTTCAGTACGCGGGTCATGGCGGAGAAGCTGCCGAAGGACGTCTACAAGTCACTCTTGAAGACGATTCACACCGGCCACAAGCTTGATCAGAGCATCGCGGCGAGCGTCGCGCACGCGATCAAGGAGTGGGCGATCGAGAATGGTTGTACCCATTTCTGCCATTGGTTCCAGCCGAACACGGGGATCACGGCAGAGAAGCACGACTCATTCCTGACCGTCGATGGCGATGGGAAGGCGATTGAGCGGTTCTCGGCTTCACAGCTGGTGCAGAGCGAGCCGGATGCGTCCAGTTTCCCCTCGGGCGGCATGCGCGCGACCTTCGAGGCGCGTGGCTACACGATCTGGGATCCCTCGAGCCCGATCTTCATTCAGGAGGGGCCCAACGGGAAGACCCTCTGCATTCCCTCGGCCTTCATCTCGTACCATGGCCAGGCGCTCGACAAGAAGACGCCGCTGCTGCGGTCGGTCGAGTATCTGAGCGAGAATGCGCTGAAGGTGCTCAAGCTCTTCGGGAAGACGCCGACCCACATCGAGGCGACGCTCGGTCCGGAGCAGGAGTATTTTCTGATTGACGAGGCCTTCTATGCGCTGCGCCCCGATCTGCAGGCGAGCGGGCGGACCCTGCTTGGCGCGCCATCGCCGAAGGGCCAGCAGCTGGAAGATCAGTATTTTGGCAGCATCAAGAGCCGGGTTCTCGCCTACATGCAAGAGGTCGAGCACGAGTGCTTCAAGCTTGGCATTCCGGTCAAGACGCGCCACAACGAGGTGGCGCCGAGCCAGTTCGAGCTGGCGCCGGTCTTTGAGATGGTCGGAGTGGCGACGGATCATAACCAGCTGACGATGGAGATTCTGCGGCAGGTCGCGAAGCGTCACAACCTGGCCTTCCTGATCCACGAGAAGCCCTTCGCCGGGATCAACGGCAGCGGCAAGCACAACAACTGGTCGATGGCGACGTCGGATGGCGAGAATCTGCTCGAGCCGGGCGCGACTCCGGTCGACAACCTGCAATTCCTGGTCTTCCTCGTTGCGACGATGAGCGGAGTCTATAAGCATTCGCGGTTGCTGCGGGCGGCGATTGCCAGTTCGGGCAACGACCATCGGCTGGGGGCCAACGAGGCGCCGCCGGCGATCATCTCGGTCTTCCTTGGCGAAGCGCTGACCAAGGTTCTTGACGCGATCGAGGCCAACAATCTCGAGGGGGCGACGACGGAGACGCAGGTGATCAGCCTCGGGATTTCGAAGTTGCCGGAGATTGCCAAGGACAACACCGATCGCAACCGGACTTCGCCCTTTGCCTTTACCGGCAACAAGTTTGAGTTCCGCGCGGTTGGTTCGAGCGCCTCGACGGCGACGCCGATGGCGACCCTCAACGCGGCGGTCGGTGAAGCGCTGGGCGAGATTGCCGTGCGGCTCGAAGAGAAGATCAAGAAGGTTGGTGATTTCAGCAAAGCGGTGATCGAGCTGGTTCGCGAGTATGCAAAGGAGACGAAGGCGATTCGTTTCGAGGGGAACAACTACTCTGACGAGTGGGTGGTCGAGGCCGAGAAGCGCGGGTTGCCGAACCTCCGCAAGACGCCGGAAGCGCTGGCGCAGCTGGCGACCGAGGAGGCCCACAAGCTCTTCACCTCGTGCGGAGTCTACAGCGACGACGAGCTGGAGGCGCGGTACCACCTCGAGATGGAGCGTTACATCAAGGATATCGAGATCGAGGTCGCTTGTCTGAGCGAGATGGTCGCGACGATGATCCTCCCGGCGGCATATAAGCACCAGGCCAATCTGGTCGCGGCCGTCAGCAATCTGAAGGCGGTGGGCATCGAGAGCAGCCTCGTTGCGAACCAGGTGGCCGACGTCGAGAAGGTCGCTGGGCTGATTGCGAGTCTCAAGACGGCGCTCGCGGCGTTGCACGCGGCGGCGGAGAAGGCCGAGTCTGACGATCTGCTGAAGAAGGCGACCGCGCTGGCCTACGAGGTCGCGCCGGCAATGGAAGCCATCCGGACGGTCAGTGACAGTCTCGAACTCGTTGTCGAGGATTCGCTCTGGCCACTGCCGAAGTATCGTGAAATTCTCTTTTTGTCCTGATCAATCGATTCAGTTTGATCATACTGCCGTGGAGGTTGGAGTCACATCCAGCCTCCACGGTTTTTTTTGGCCTCCACGGTTTTTTTTGGCCTCCACGGTTTTTTTGGCCTCCACGGTTTTTTATTGGCCGGCACGACTTTTAATTGGGTTGACTGGCGCCATTGGTTGAAAAATGCGCAACTTCCGGGCGGGGGATGACGTAAGTCACGTTTCGTAAAAATCGGTTTGTCTGTTAATGGTCGGCGGTTAGGCGGCGTTCAAGAGGACATATGAACTTCTACGAAGCGTTAAGACTGGCTTTGTCATCCCTGCGGGCGCACAAGTTGCGTTCATTTCTGACCCTTCTCGGCGTGATCTTCGGCGTGATGACGGTGGTGGCGGTAGCCTCGGTGATCGAAGGTTTCTTTCGGTATGTTGACCGAACCGTGACGGCGGATCTGGGAACGAATACGGTGATCGTCGACAAGTTCGGGATGATCACCAGTTTTGACGAGTATCTCCAGGCATTGCGCCGCAACAAGGATCTGACAACTGACGATCTCGACTTTCTGCGGGAGCGGTTGACGCTGGCGACAAATCTTGGCGCGCAGGGCTCGACGAGCGCCGAGGTGCGGGCAGGGGGGGAGAAGCTGACGCGCATCAACATCCGCGGCAACTCTGCCGGGATGATCAATATCGACACGACGCAGGCCGAGTATGGTCGTTATATCAGCGAGGTCGATGACGAGCGGCGCCGGAGTGTCGCGCTGATTGGTTCGGAGGTCGCGGATAAGCTCTTCAATCGGCGCGATGTGGTCGGGCGCGAGGTGAAGATCAACGGGCTGCCCTTCGAGGTGATCGGGGTGGCGAAAGAGAACGGGGCGGCCTTTGGCCAGTCGCGGGACGACTTTGTGATCATCCCGCTCACGGTCTACCAGAAGATGTGGGGATCGCGCGAGAGCCTCTCACTCTGGGTCCGGGCGGCCAGTGGGGCCGACCTGGCGCCGCTGCAGGATCAGATTCGGATGCATCTGCGGGCGCGCCACCGTGTCCCGTACCAGGAGAAGGACACTTTTGGGCTGGTCACGGCAGAGGCGGTCAACAACTTCGTCCAGGCGATCTTTGGGATCATTGCCGCCGTGGCGCTTGGCATCACCTCGATCTCGCTCGTCGTGGGCGGGATCGTCATCATGAACATCATGCTGGTGACGGTGACTGAACGGACGCGGGAGATCGGGATCCGCAAGAGCCTTGGCGCGCGCCGGCGGGATATTCTCATGCAGTTTCTGATCGAGTCGACGACGCTCTCACTCTTTGGCGGGCTGATCGGTCTGGGGATTGCCGTGCTCATCTCGCGGATTCTCGTCGCCTTCACGCCGGTTCCGGCGGAGTTGCCGATCTGGGCTGGTTTCCTGGCGATTGGGGTCTCGAGTGCGGTCGGGGTGATCTTTGGAATCTACCCGGCCTGGAAGGCGGCCCGGCTCGATCCGATTGTCGCGCTGCGGACGGAGTAGGGGGGGGAGAATGATCAGACAACAGGTAAAGACGCTCTTTCGGCAATCGATCGACACGCTGCTGGCGCATAAGTTTCGTTCATTTCTGACGGTGCTCGGAGTGGTGATCGGGACGGCGACGGTGATCGGGGTGGCTTCGCTGGCGAGCGGTCTGGAGGCCGGGGTGCGCCAGCAGATCGAACAGTTTGGCACCAACGTGGCCTTCGTGAGCCGGTTTGGTGGCGGCCCCCGCAACAGCGAGTTGACCGAAGAGGAGCGGAAGCGCAAACCGATCTCTTATGAGGACGCGGTTGCCCTCAGCCAGCTTCCGAGCGCGACGGCCGCTTCGCCGATCATCCGCCCGCCGGACCTCCCTCCGGCGGTCCGGTTTCGGACCAATGAGGTTCGCAATCCGGCGCTGCGGGGCGTCTGGGCTGCTTACGCCAATACCCGCGAGGTCTCGATCGCCCGTGGACGGTTCTTTACCGAGACGGAGGATGAGCATGGAGCGGAGGTCTGCATCATCGGCCATGATATTGCCGAGCGGCTCCTCGCCGGATATGAGCCGCTGGGCAAGGATATTCAGATCGGCAACAAGGTCTTCCGGGTGATTGGGGTGCTTGAAAAAGCGAAGTCGACGCTGGGGGGCGGACCGCAGGCCGATCTCTTCATCTTCATCCCCTACAATGTCATGCACGGGATGTATCCGATGCAGGACGACCACTGGGTGGCGATTGGAGCGGCCCAGGGGCAGTTGGAGAAGCTGGTCGATGAGGCGACCGATCTGATGCGCCGGCGCCGTCAGGTGGGCTACGGCCAGCCGAACAGCTTTGAGGTGACGACGCCGAGCGGCATGCTCGAGAGCTTCAACAAGATTCTGGCCATGGTCTCGCTGATCGTTATTCCGATTGTCAGTGTGGCACTGCTCGTCGGTGGCATTGGGGTTATGAATATCATGCTCGTCTCGGTGACGGAACGGACGAAGGAGATCGGGGTGCGGCGGGCGATCGGGGCCCGGCGTGCCGACATCATCGGCCAGTTTCTGCTCGAGGCGAGCACGCTGACCGCGATTGGCGGGGTGATCGGGATCGTCATTGGGGTGCTGATCAGTGTCTTGATCAACCTGGTGATGCCCGATCTGCCCTCGCGGGTCCCCCTGGTCTGGGTCGCGGTCGGTTTCAGTGTCTCGGTCGCGATCGGACTGATCGCCGGACTCTATCCGGCCTGGAAGGCTTCACGGTTGGATCCGATCGAGGCGCTGCGGTATGAATGAGGTGGGACGGGTGGGCCGGTGGTTCGTTGAGACTGGTGGGACCGGTGGTCCGGTG
>JBEAVZ010000307.1:0-6110 GCA_041160645.1 Acidobacteriota bacterium | reverse complement strand
GGAGGCTGAGATTGCACTATTCAGGGAGCAGCGTGTCGCGGCCGGACTCGATCCCTGCGTCATCCACTCCTGCTACCTGATCAACCTTGCCGCGCCCAACGAGGAGGTTCGGGCCAAATCGATCGCCGCTTTTCGTGATGAGATCGAACGCAGTCTGGCGATCGGCGCCGACTATCTGGTGATCCATCCCGGCAGCGCCCGCGGCGCATCGGTCGCGGAGGCGACGGCCACCTGTGCGCGGGCTTTTCACGACGCCGCGGCTGGACTCGAGCCGGCCATGGCCAGTGGCGGCCTGCGCATTCTGATTGAGAATACGGCGGGACAGGGTGAGCAGATTGGCCGGACCTTCGCCCAGGTGCGCGATCTGCTCGACCTGTGTCCGGATCTGCCGATGGGGATGTGCCTCGACACCGCCCACTCTTTTGCCGCCGGCTATGACTGGCGGGACGAGCAGGCCGCGCAACAGTCCTTCGCTGAGCTTGACCAGACGGTGGGCCTCGACAACGTTCATGTTGTCCACTTCAATGATTCGAAGGCAGTTTTTCAGTCACGGGTCGATCGCCACTGGCACATTGGGGCCGGGGAGATTGGATCCACCGGGCTGGCGCGGGTCCTCAACCATCCGCGGCTGGCCGATCGCCCTTTTATTCTCGAGACTCCGCAGGACGAGCCAGGTGATGATCTGCGCAATCTTGCGGCAGCCCGGGCGCTTGGCAACAGCTGAGTATTCCTGACCAAAGATCGTCCGGAGCAGGGAATGCCAAAAAGGGCCAAGCAGGGCCAAAGATGGGAATCCCCATGCCACTTTACTCCTACATCAGCCAAACCAGGCGCGGCCAATCGCCCGACAATTCGGGGGGGCTGGGAAGACGCCGGAGCACCGCGCGCCGGGTGCGTCTCCTGACCATTCTGTGCTCCAGCCTCATGCTCGCCTTTCTCGGTCTGCTCACTACCAGCCGTTGGGCTGGCGGAGCGGTGGCCGATGCGGCGCCGCAGATCACGACCACCCCGGTGACGACGGTTTCGGCCGCCAGTTTCGAGGTCGCCGCGGTGGCGCCAGATTCGATCGTTGCGGCCTTCGGGGCCAATCTGGCGACACAGACCGTCGTTGCGGGTGACATCGATCCGGTTGCGTCGGGCATCCAGCTCCCGACTTCACTCGGTGGCTCATCGGTCGAGCTGGGCGGACGGCTGGCCGAGATCCTCTTTGTCTCGCCGGGCCAGATCAACTATATCGTCCCGGGGGCAACGCCCGCTGGGGCGGCGCCGGTGATTGTGCGCGCCGCCAATGGCAGCGTCTCGAACGGCGCCGTCACGGTGGCGCGAGTCGCCCCGGCAATCTTCACGGCCAACTCATCCGGACGTGGAGCGGCGGCGGCGCTTCTGATTCGCGTCCGGGCTGACGGGACCCAGATTTATGAGTCGGTCGCCGAATACAACCAGCCGACCAGCCAGTTCATTACCCGCCCCATCGATCTCGGTCCGGTTGGCGAGCGGGTCTTTTTGGTCCTCTTCCTCTCCGGTCTGCGGGGCGCGACCGATCCCAATGGCGATGGCAATCTCAGCGAGTCGGTCAGGATTCTGCTTGGTGGCGCAGATGTCGCTCCAGTCTATGCCGGGCGCCAGCCGGAGTATCTCGGGCTCGACCAGGTCAATGCCGAGCTTCCCCGTGAGTTGATCGGTCGTGGGCGGATCACTCTGGCCGTCACCGTGCAGGATGTGCCGGCCTCCAATCCAGTCGAGATCGAGGTTGGGGGAGTGACGGCCAGCGCCGGGATCACCGTTCCGATCATCAGTGGTTTTGACGGACCGACGACCCTGGCCGGGCAGCAGTTGCTGATCAATGGAAGTGGCTTCTCGCCCGTTGCGACCCAGAACACGGTCCGCATCTCCGGCATCGAGGCCGAAGTGATTACCGCCTCCGCGTCGCAATTGAGGGTCGAGGTGCCCTATGGGATCTCGAGTGGCCCGGTCCAGGTTCGAAACCAGTCTGGCGAGGGCTCGAGTTCAACCATCCTCAATGTGCGCACCTCGATCAGCGGAGTGGTCGAAGATACATTACGCAACCCGATCCCCGGGCTGACGGTCCGACTCTCCGGCACGACGATCCGGGCGACGACCAATGCCGAGGGGACGTTTGTGCTGGCAGACGTGCCGCCCGGGGTTCAGTTGGTCGAGATCGATGGAGCTTCCCTCGACGCTTCGCCCCCCTTTCCGGTGGTGGTCCTGAAGATTGCCGCATCGGCCAACCGGGACAATGCGTTTCAACGGACGATCGCCATTCAGCAGGCGATCGGCTCGAGCGCGACGATCGGCGCCCCGGGCGGGCAGATCTCTCCCGGAACGGACGCAGAGCCCCTTGCCCGCCTCGCTTCCCCGGAACAGACCTCGACCCTCATCCGGACGGACAACATCGAGCTTCAGGTGCAGCCCGGCGCAAAGGCCACCTTTCCCAACGGGCAGAGCAGCGGACGAATCTGGCTGACCAGGCTGGAGAATGCACGAACTTTTGTCTCTCTGCCGACCGGCTATTTCAGCTCGAATATCGTTCAGATCACCCCCTTCAATGTTCGGCTCGATCCGGGAGCCAGGCTGACCTTTCCGAACACCGACGGGCTGGCGCCGGGGACGCAGCTGACCCTTTTTCGTTTCAGCGAGGCTGACGGCAGGTTTGTCCCCGAATCGACCCCGGCGACGGTCACCGCTGATGGGCGGTCGATAGAGACGGCTCTCAATGCCGTCAGGATCTCGAGCGCCTACTTTGCCGCGGCCCCGCGGCAGACAACGACGATCATTGGGCGGGTCGTTGAGAATGACGGGTTTACCCCCGTACGGAGGGCCGTGGCGACGTTCCGCGGGCAGGAGTCCTTCACCGATGGAACGGGCAGTTATGTCATCCGCGCGGCCCCCGTCGCCCCGGCGGAGAAGGTCGGTGTCGAGATCAGTCTGCAGCGACCGGGTGGCCGCGTTGATCGCGCGACCAGCCCCGAGGCGGTGGCGGCGCCGGGTGGAATCACGCTGGTGGGGACGACGCGCCTGCCGCCGCTGAACGTCAACCGACCACCGGTCATCGTCGCCTCGCCGTACCTGATCATGGTCGAGAACCTGATCATCAACCATACGTTGATCATCTCCGATCCCGACCAGAGCCAGGCGGTCGAGGTGAGTCTCCGGGCGCCGGCCTTTGCCACCCTCGTCAAGCCTACCAGCCCCGCCTCAAAGGTCTTCTCGATCAGACTTGCTCCGGGGTTGAAGGATGCCGGAAATTACAGCCTTGTCGTCTCCACTGTCGACAGCCTCGGGGCCACGACCAGTCTGACCATCAGCCTGCAGGTGCTCAATCTCAACCAGTTGCCCCAGGTTTTTAACCTCAATTTCAATGGAATTGAGGACACCGATCTCCCGATTCAGCTCGAAGGCGCGGATAGCGACGCGGAGGACTCGCTCAACTTCTCGATTGTGATGAGTCCGACCAATGGCGCCCTGACGGGGCAGGGAAGAAACTGGAGCTATCGTCCGAGGCCAAACTACTATGGTCCGGATCTCTTCACCTACCGCGCTTCCGACGGGCAGGCCCAGAGTGAGGTTGGGGTTGTGGTCATCGTGGTTGCGCCAGTCAATGATCCGCCTGAACTCATTCTGCCGCCGGAGCCGACGGTCACGCTTGGCAACTCCCTGAGCGTCGAGATCCGCGCGACCAATGTCGAACCGGAACAGCTTCTGCGGATCACGACCGGATCTCTTCCCGCCGGGGTCACGTTCATTCAGTCACAGCCGGCTGCCGGAATACTGACGTGGAAGCCCTCGAACAACCAGCTGGGAAGCTACACGATCCTCTTCACGGTGACGGACACCGGGCTGCCGCCCGCCTCGACCAGCGCTGGTCTGAAGGTCAATATCGTGCGCTGAGCAGATTAGAACAGGTGGCAGGTGTTGGCCAGCTCACGCTTCATCTCGATGGCCCGTTGATGGCGTGCGAAGGGATCCTTCTCGAGTGCCCGCAGGATCTCGGCTTCGAGGTTGGCGTCGACCTCCGGGTTGAGCGGCTGGAGTGGGGCTGGTTGCTCCATGAGGTGGCGCAGAAGCAGATCCTCGGTCTGCTCGGAGATGAAAGGTGGTCTGCCGGCAAGCATCTCGTAGCCGATGACGCCGACGCTGTAGATGTCAGAGCGGACATCGCTCTCTTCGCCCCTGAACTGTTCCGGACTCAGGTAGTGGGGGGAGAGTGGCAGAAAGCCCTGGCCTTGCAGCCGTGCCGTCGCCCCGGGGCGGTAGAGTGGACCGAAGGCGATGCGGGTGAAGCCGAAGCCGACGAGGCTGATCGTCGGATCGGGCAGATCGGGCAGATAGCGAAGAATGATGCTCTCCGGTTTCAGATCGCGGTGGAGCAGACCGGCCCGGTGGACCGCCTCGAGCGCGTCGCACAGATCGATGAGGATCCGCACCGCTTCTCGGACCTCCAAACGGCCGCGTTCCCGGAGAACCTGACGCAGCGGCGGACCCTCGATGTATTCACTCACCAGGTAACCGCTGGCGTCAGCCAGCATGCCGCAATCGATAATGCTGGCCACATTGGGATGGTGAAACTGACAGGCCTGATTGGCTTCGCGACGAAAGCGGTCGAGGGCGCGGGGATCGGCGAGGGCGCTCGCGCGAATGATCCGGATCACCACCTGCTGGTGACTGTCATCGAGGGCGAGAAAGGTGTGGCCCGTCCCTCCGTGGCAGAGCAGATTGGTGAGCTGGTAGCGGTAGTTGATCGTATATGGCACCGTTTCGACGTGGCGCAGTTCGATCTGACAGTCAGTGCAGAGCTGAATGTTCGATGGGTAGCAACGCCGGCACGAGACACATTCACGAACGATATCGTCTGAATCGTATTGTGGCATCCGCTCTCTCCTGAGAGTCTTGCCAGACCCTAAAGACCCTAACAAGGCCGGCCGCTCTCTTTGTGTGTGTCGCTCAATCCGAATGCTGGATTCGGAAATATCAATGATCAGACCGGGAGAGCGTACCACAAAGCGGCGCATGTCAATAAAAAAATAATCAAATTGGCGCCAGAGGCCGGCGCACCCAAAATGGCTTCGTCCAGGCGACCCGACCGACAGTATATCGACACGTCACCGCGACTGGTGTGACTTTGCCACTGCGCTGGGGGAGGCGGTCCGCGGAACGCGAGCCGGCCAGGCAGCGCTGCGCCGGATCATTCTGAGGGGGGCGCCGGGCGGCGGCGGGCGGCGCGGGCATTGCGGCGAAGGCCGGTCACCTTGGTTCTTTTGATGGCGCTGCGCCGAAAGCGAGACGAGAACTCTTCCTGGGTCAGCTCGCTCAGCTCATCGAGCCGGGGGGTGGTGATGCCCGGACGAGGCGTGAACCGATCCTCCTCGGTGGGTTTCGAGAATCGTGACCACGGACAGACATCCTGGCAGATGTCGCATCCGAAGACCCAGTTCTGAAGATTGCTGCCGATCGGCTCGGGCAGGGTCTCCGCGCGGAGTTCGATCGTCCCATAGGAGATGCAGCGGGTCGCGTCGAGCTGGTAGGGGGCAATGATCGCGCCAGTCGGGCAGGCCTCGAGACAGGCCGTACATTTGCCACAGTGGTCAGGCTCGATCTGGTTGTCGTACTCGAGTTCGATCGAGAGCAGCAGCTCGCCGAGAAAGACCCACGAACCGTACTGGCGGGTGATGACATTGGTATGTTTGCCGAGCCAGCCCAGACCGGCCCGCACCGCCCACGCCTTGTCCATGATCGGGGCCGAGTCGACACAGGCCCTTCCCTCAACCTCCGGCGCGCGTTCCCTGATCCACTCCAGAAGCTCTTTCAGCTTGTCGCGCAGGACGTCGTGGTAGTCATCTCCCCAGGCATAGCGCGAAATGCGCCCGATCTCGGGATCGTCGGAGTGCTTTTCCGGATGGTAGTAGTTGAGGGCGACGCAGACGACCGAGCGGGTTCCGGGCATCAGTTGGTCGGGGTCGATCCGCATCTCCGCATGGCGGGCCAGGTAGTCCATGCTTCCGTGGAGGTTGCGCTCGAGCCACTCGCGCAGGCGCGCGCCCTCGGCGGTCAGCACGGTCGCCGGAACGATCCCGACCGGGTCGAAGCCGAGG
>JBEAVZ010000293.1:0-9591 GCA_041160645.1 Acidobacteriota bacterium | reverse complement strand
GACCGGACTGGAGCAGGTGGAGCGTCTCATATTCGAAGGTCGAGAAGGTTGTGTAGGCTCCCAGAAAGCCGACGGCGATCAGGAGTCTCCAGTCGGGATGGAGAAGTTCCCGCGCCCCAACGATGGCGAGGAAGATCCCGATGATGAAAGAGCCGCTGATATTGATGACCCAGGTGCCAAGCGGGAAGGCGGTCGCCACCCGGGCCGCGATAAGACTCGCCAGACCGTAACGAACGACCGCTCCCAGCGCCCCTCCCAGGGCGACGATCAGCACTCTCCTCATCGCAAACCTCCACAGTTGGCTCCCAAATCCGGATCGCGATTCGGGGTCGAAGCGCGGTTGAGCCGTCGGCTCGGGTGAAAATATGCGCTCCCCCTGCCGCCCGGGCCGGATTAGGTGCTATATTTATCTCTTTTGAAGCGGGTAGACAAGACCGGCCAGACAAAGCCTGGCGCAGAGACACGGAACGCTCATGGCATCGGTGACCCGCGGTGCCTCAAATTCTCGAAGATCTCACAGGAGTACAAGAATAATGACCACAACCGCCACTCCCACCGCCGCTCTCCGGAGGCTTGCATTGCTAGCCGTTATCTTAGGATTGTCGATATTTGCCAACACCTCCATGGTGAGCTTCACCGGGATGGCGCGGCTTGCTGCGGCGCAGCAGGCGCAGGTGGTGCTGGTCAATGCCGCGAGTTATGCCAACGACGCCGGGGCTGGAGTCGCCCCCGATTCGCTCGCCGCGCTCTATGGCCAGTTCATCACCCAGGGCAACCAGGCCTATCCATTGCCGGCTGGGACGACCACCCTGCCGACGACCCTCGGTGGCGTGCGCGTGACCATTGGCGGCAAGCCCGCCTCACTCTTCTACGTCGGAACGACGCAGATCAACCTCGCGGTGCCGGCTGATCTGCCGGATGGCGCCGCCCCGATCGTCGTCACCAACTCTGATGGAACGACCCGTAGCGGCTCGGTCCTGGTTGTGCGAGTTCAGCCTGGAATCTTCACCGCACTCTCGACGGGAACCGGCACGGCGGCCGCGCTGACGACCCGGGATGGCGCCTCCTACAACTTTGTCTCCAATCCCGATGGCTCCCCCCGGGATCTCGAAGCCGGCACCGTCCAGCAGCCAAACTACCTGGTCCTCTTCGGAACGGGTCTCCGGCTGGCCGGCCAGCAGAATGTGCGGGTGACGGTTCAGGGGGTTCCCGCCCAGGTCCTCTACGCCGGACGCGTCAATGAGTTCGTCGGTCTCGATCAGCTCAACGTGGTCATCCCTCCGGAACTCTCCGGTTTCGGGACGGTCCAGGTCAGGGTCACGGCGAGCAGCAAGTCCGCCAACACCGTCTCGGTCAAGCTTGGCGGTGAGGTTCCCTCGATTCGCTTCAACAACATCACCGAGGGGCAGTTGGTCCAGGCGGAGCTGAGCGCTGATGACCAGGTCCAGCCCGGGGCGAACAACAACACCTACTTTTTCGATGCCTACTCCTTCCAGACGACGACGGCCAACACCTCCGTCGCGATCGACGCCCGGGGAGTTGCGCCGCTCAACGCCATGATCATCCTCTACCGGAACGACAATGGCACCCTCCGGCAAGTGGGACAGGATGATGACACCGGAGGCTACGGGGCTCCAGCCAGCGCCAACAACGTCGACCCGCTGCTCCTGACGGTTCTTCAGACCCCGGGCCAGTATGTGGTCTTCCTCTCTTCGTCGGATAGTCAGGCCAATGGAATGGGGCGTTACACGCTCAGATACACCACTAATGTCATTCAACAGCTGAGCTACGGTCAGAACACCAATGGGCAGATCTCGACGAGCGACTATAAGAACTCGGCCAACACCTATGTCGATCTCTATTGGTTCAACGGCGCCCAGGGAGATCGACCATTGATCGGCATGAACTCGACCGCCTTCGACTCGTACCTGATCCTGCAGGGCAACGTCGGAGATCCGCCGCTGACCTGGAATGACAATGCCGCGGGCACGACCAGCCTCAATTCATTGATCAACAACTATAACCTCCCGCGGACGGATATCTTCATCATCCTCGCCACTCCATTTGAAGCGGAGAAGACGGGCGCCTATACGCTGACATTCAACCGCCAGACCACGCAGATGAATCTGCTTGATGGTCCGGTTCTCAACCAGCGCGAGTATCTGCCAGGCGGCGGACGCGGGGCGGAGTCGTTCAGGCGTCCTGCGGCGGCTCCGCGTCCGGCGCTGACCCGGAGCCTGGTCTCCGAGCCCTAGACTGATCTCCAGGCCACGGGTGGGATTGGTGCCACCACTGCGGCGCTCACATTCAATTGTCCTCCGACAGTTGAATGTGGGCGCCGCTCTTTTGCAGGGACATCAGATTTGGGCTGATGGCACTGAGTTAACTGGCCTCAGACGCCAATAAGGCCATAGATGGGCGGTGTGAAAAGGTTGGTTATTGTCAAAATTGTGTCGAAAGTTGTTTTTATTTGTACGCGTTTCCCGGATTTTGGTTTACCATACAGCCAGGGTCAACGATTTGTTACTGGTATCTGTCTCTGGAAAGGAGATTTCGATATGAAAGTATATGGCACACAGGATCTACGAAACGTTGGAGTAGTAGGACACGGCGACGCGGGAAAGACCTCCCTCGTCGCCGCAATGTTATATGCGACAGGAATGACGCCTCGTTTGGGGAAAGTTGACGATGGGACTGCGGCGACTGACTATGACGAAGAGGAGGTTGCCAGAAAGATCAGTCTGAACCTCACGCCGGCCTATGTTGAAATGAAGGGAGTGAAGATCAATCTGATCGATACGCCGGGGTATGCCTCCTTCATTGCGCATGCCAAACCGGCGCTGCATGTCTGTGAGACGGCGCTCTTCGTCATCGACGGGGTGGCGGGGATCGGAGTGCAGACCGAGAAGGCGTGGGAGATGGCCGATGAGTTGGTCAGGCCGCGCCCCCGCTTCATCGTCATCAACAAGCTCGACAAGGAGCGGGCCGATTTTGGGACAGTCTACAATGCGCTGCGGGAGACCTTTGGGCGAAGCTGTGTTCCGATCACCCTACCCATCGGCGCGGAGCGTGGCTTTCGCGGGGTGGTCGATGTGATCCGGATGAAGGCCTATGAGTTCGATGCGGAGGGGCGACCGCAGGAGGTGCCGATTCCCCAGACGGGTCGTGGTTACATCGATGAGACCCACGAGCGGCTCATCGAGATGGTCGCCGAGTCGGATGATACGCTGCTCGAGCACTTCTTTCAGGATGGAACGCTCAACAACGAGGAGTTTATCGGAGGGTTGCGGAAGGCGATTGCGCAGCGAGTGCTGACTCCGGTCTTTGCCGTCTCGTCGCAGAGTCTGATTGGGGTTCAGCCATTGCTTGAGGGGCTGGCCGATTATGCGCCAAGTCCGGCCGATCTTGGTCCGGTGCGGGCACGGGTGAGCGCCGAGGCGGAGGCCGAGCCGGTCGAGCGACAGGTCGCCGATGAGGAGCCGGTGGCGGCATCGGTCTTCCGGACAGTCGTCGAGAATTTTGGCAAGATCACCGTCATGAAGGTCTTTGCCGGCAACGTCAAGGCGGACGCCACGCTCTTTAACATCAATCGGGGCACGACGGAGCGGCTGGGGCCGTTGCACGTGATGCAGGGGCGCAACCTCGAGAAGGTGACTGAAGCGCATGCCGGGGATATCGTCGCCGTGACCAGGTTGCGGGAGACGCAGACCGGGGACACCCTTTGTGACAAGTCGGCGCCGATCTGCTATCCGGCGACTACCTATCCTGAGCCGGCGATCCATTTTGCCATCGAGCCAAAATCTCGGGCTGATGAGGACAAGCTCTCCGGGGCAATCCACAAGATGCTCGACGAGGATCCGCAGCTCCACTATGACCGCAACGACGAGACGAAGGAGTTCGAGCTGGGAGGCGCGAGTCAGCAGCATATCGAGACGGTTATCGCCAGGCTGCAGCATCGCTATCACGTCGAGGTCGAGTTGCATCAACCGAGGGTCCCGTACCGCGAGACGATCAAGGGGCGAGTGGAGGTGCAGGGGCGCCATAAGAAACAGACGGGGGGACGAGGCCAGTTCGGCGACTGCAAATGCATCTTCGAGCCGCTCCCGCGGGGTGGCGGTTTCGAATTCAGGGACAAGATCTTTGGTGGGGCGATTCCCCAGCAGTGGCGGCCAGCAGTCGAGAAGGGGATTCGCGATGCCGCCGCGCGGGGAGCGTTGGCGGGTTATCCGCTGGTCGACTTCCGGGTTGAATTGATCGATGGCTCCTTCCACACCGTCGACAGTGACGACCTCTCTTTCCAGATGGCCGGGCGAAAGGCCTTCAAGCTGGCGATCGAGAAGGCCCACCCGGTGCTGCTCGAGCCGATCATGACGGTGGAGGTGGTCACGCCGCAGGAGTGTGCGGGGGACATCATGGGCGATCTCAACTCGCGCCGTGGCCGCATCCAGGGCATGGACACGAGGGGGACGCTCCAGCTGATCAGGGCCCAGGTTCCCATGTCCGAGATGCTCACCTATCCCCCGACGCTCAATTCGATCACCAGCGCGCGCGGTTCGTACCACATGGAGTTTTCGCATTACGACGAGCTGCCGCCGCACCTCGCGCAGAAGATCGTCCAGCAGGCGCAGGCTGAAGGGCGCATCCGGAAGGATGAGGATGAGTAACTCTCTGTAACTACAAGTTTCAGCCCTGCCGCGTGGCCGTCGATCGACAGCCCCCGCCGGATAACCATCCCGGGCGCTCTTTTTTGTCCGGCGGGGGGGCTCGCCTGCGGCAGTGGCGGCAGTGATTTGATCTGGCGTTCGCGCGATTCGACTTCCGGGAAGAGTGAAACAACTCTTCTTCCGTCCAACCCATTTCCTGCTATAATCACCGGGTATGATCCGGTACGAGGATATCGAAAGAAAAGTCGAACGCCATCATCCGGGTGCGGATATCGGTCTGTTGCGGCGGGCCTACATCTTTTCGGCGGTCAACCACAAGAATCAGGTACGGGCCTCGGGAGAGCCCTACCTCGTCCACCCGCTCTCGGTGGCCGACATTCTGGCTGACATGAAGATGGATGTGGAGACGGTCAGCAGCGGACTGCTTCACGATGTGATCGAGGATACCCTGGTCGCACCGGAAGAGATCAGCGAACTCTTTGGGCAGAATGTGGCGCGCATTGTCGATGGGGTGACCAAGATCAGCAACCTCGGCAAGAAGATGTCGCGCGAGGAGGTCCAGGCCGAGAACCTGCGGAAGATGGTTCTCGCGATGGTCGATGACATCCGGGTCGTTCTGGTCAAGTTGGCCGATCGTCTTCACAACATGCGCACGCTGGCCTTCCTCAAACCGGAGAAGCGGCTGCGGATCAGCCAGGAGACGATCGAGGTCTACGCGCCAATCGCGCTGCGGCTCGGGATGGGCAAGATGCGCTCGGAGCTGGAGGAGTTGGCCTTCCCGTACCTCGAGCCGGACACTTACAACTATCTGACGAGAGAGGTCGAGAGTCGACGGGCCTCGGAAGAGGCCTTCCTCGAAGAGGTGCGCTCGCGGATCGCGGCGCGGCTCGAAGAGGAGGGTGTATCGTACGTGCGGATCGAGGGGCGCATCAAGCGACTCTACAGTATCCACCTCAAGTTGAAGCGGCAGCGGATTCCCCTCGAGCGGGTCTATGATCTGGCCGCCGTCCGGATCATTACCCGCAACCAGATCGACTGTTATCACGTTCTGGGAGTCATGCATAAACACTGGAAGCCATTCCAGGACCGAATCAAAGACTTCATCGCGACCCCGCGTGAAAATGGCTATCAATCGCTCCATACCTCGGTGATTGGCGAGGAGGGCCACCATTTCGAGGTCCAGATCAGAACCGAAGAGATGCACCGGGTCGCCGAGGAGGGGATTGCCGCCCACTGGAAGTACAAAGAGGGGAAGGGCAATGATTCGACCGAGGATGAGAGCATGCTCTGGCTGCGCCGGTTGGTCGAGTCGCAGCAGGATGTGGTCGACGCGGTCGAGTTTGCCCAGTCATTCAAGCTCGACCTCTATCCCAAAGAGGTCTATGCGCGGACGCCGAAAGGCAAAGTGATTCAGCTTCCCCGCCACGCGACGACCGTCGATTTTGCCTACGCGATTCACAGTCAGGTTGGCGACCAGTGCACGGGAGCGAAGGTCAATGGCCGGCTGGTTCCATTGCGGTACCAGATTCAGAATGCCGACACGGTTGAGATCCTGACGACACCGGGCCACAAGCCGAGTCGCGACTGGCTCAACTTCGTCGTGACGGCCAAGGCCCGCAACAAGATCAAAGCGGTCATCGCCCAGAAGCAGCGCCAGGAGGCGCTCGAGATGGGGCGCAAGCTCTTCGAGAAGGAGGCGGCGAAGCTCCACCTCAAGCCACGCCAGGTGCTCGAAGATCAGCGGTTTGATCGTTACCTTCACGAGAATGGCTATCCGAAGAGCGAGGATCTCTTTGTGACGATCGGCTATGGCAAGTTGTTGCCGCGCCAGGTCCTCAGTCGGTTCATCTCGGAAGATGAGCTGGCGGTGCTCGAGAATCGAGCCAATTCGAAGATCTCGAAGGTGACCTCGGTTGTCCGGCGGGCTCTCCGTTTTGGCGACGACCGGATCGCCATCAAGGGCGTCGACGATGTGATGGCCTTTCTGGCCCCGTGCTGCGGACCAATTCGCGGCGAGGCGATCATCGGCTACATCACCCGGGGCAAGGGGGTCGCAGTCCATTCACGCCGCTGCAACAATGTCGACAACCTGCTCATCAATCGCGAACGAATCATCGAGGTGACGTGGGTGGGCAACGGACAGGATAGCCCTTACAGGGTGCCGCTGGCGGTTCTCACCGAGGATCGCCAGGGACAATTGGCGGCACTGATGAATGTCCTCAACTCTTTCAAGACCAATGTTCAGGATCTGCAGACCGATCCGCGCCAGACCAATGACAACTATCGATGGATCAAATTTACCATCGACATCGCCGATCTGAAACATCTCGAGAAGGTTCTCAACGCGCTCAGAAAAGTCCCCGGAGTAATCGATGTTGAACGTCAGACCACTTCCTAAGAAAGCCACCCGTTTTGTCGCGCGACGACGCGCCATCCTTGCCCTGACCATTGTCCTGCCGATCTGGCTGGCGCTCACCTTTGGTGGGTTGACCGATCCCCGGAGTGTCGAAGGTCGCGAGGGGCGCGAAGGCCGGAATCGCGAGAATGGGGAACGGGTTCGGGAGATGGTACGCCGGCGCGCCCGTGAATTGCGCGAAGCTCTCGGCGCGCGCACCGGACGGAAAGCCTCGCCGGGAGGGCCGGGGCCGGAGAGAGTGGCGCCGCCGGATTCACTCGACTTTCCCGTGCCGCTCCTCCGGCCGGGGAGGCCGGGGGGCCCGGGCGTCAAGAATGAACCTGGTCTGGAGAGGACGCTGCTCGGAAGGGCGCGGGCACGTTACGATCAGCCGCGCGAAGCCATCCAGCACTTTCTCTTCAAGCGGCTGCCGGAGGGCGAGCGGGATCTGGAGGTCTCGCGCTATGTGACGGCGCGGGAACAGGCCGAATCGATGCCCCACTATTCGACCGTCTTCCAGCGGGAAGTCGAGCCGGGCGACCGTCTCAATCCAAATCTCTTCAACACCATCCAGAGCGGGGAACAGGCCACGGCGCTGGGCGTCTGGTCGCCGCTGGGACCGGGCAACATTGGGGGCCGAACGCGGGCCCTGCTGATCAACCCGACGAAACCGGAGATCATGTATGCCGCCGGAGTCTCGGGAGGAGTCTGGAAGTCGGTCGATGCCGGAGCGAGCTGGGTTCCGCTGACCGATCTGCTGCCGGGGATCACGGTCAGTTCGATGGCCTTCGATCCGACCAATCCGGAGACGATCCTGGTCGGGACGGGCGAGGGGGTGGCGGCCTTTGAGCGCGACACGCAGGGCGATTTCCGGGGCGCCGGAATCTTCAAGACGACCGATGGGGGCGCCACCTGGGCCCGGCTCGCCGCCACGGCGACGCCGGACTTCTATTTTGTCAACGACATTGTGATCAGTCGGGGCGACGCGAAGCGCATCTATGCCGCGACGCGAACCGGGGTCTGGCGTTCACTCGACGGTGGCGCGACCTGGACACAGTCGCTCAACCCGGTCAACTCCAACGGGCGGATGGTGCAGGGAGGATGCCTCGATCTTGCCGATCGCGCCGCTGAGTCGGCCGACATCATCTTTGCGGCCTGTGGAACTTTCGAGCGCTCGATCGTCTACCGCAACACCAACGCCGCCGCGGCGGGGACCTGGACGGCGGTGCTCAGCGAGGTGGGAATGGGGCGCACGGCGCTGGCCATCTCCCCCTCCAATCCAAGCACCATCTATGCCGTCTCGACGAGCATCGAGAATGGTCCCTTCGCGATGGGCCTGCACGCGGTGCATCGCTCGGTCGCCGATGGTGAGCCGGGAAGCTGGGTGGCGCGGGTCCGCAACACGAGCAGCAACCCCGTCAACCAGTCGCTGCTCTCGATTCCGCCGCTCTCCCTGTCCACTTACTGTGGCTACGGGGACTCCAACGACTTCTCGGGCCAGGGTTGGTACGACCTGACCATTGTCGTTGATCCACTCGATCCCAACCGGGTCTGGGTGGGGGGCATCGACATTTTTCGATCTGACGATGGTGGCGTCAACTGGGGGCTCGCCGGCCCCACCTACGTCGGACCGACCTTTGAATCCGGTCCAATCCATCCCGACTTCCACGTCTTGGTCTTCCATCCCCAGTACAACGGGACGACCAATCAGCAGCTTCTGGTCGGAAATGATGGCGGGGTCTACCGCACGCTCAATGCGCGGGCCGCCGTCGCCGTTCTCCCCGAGGCGATCTGTCGCGTCGATGGGATCGGCGTGCGCTGGCAGTCGCTCAATACCAACTATGGCGTGACGCAGTTCTACCATGGGTCGGTCTCACCTGACGGAGAGAGCTACTTTGGCGGCACCCAGGACAATGGAACGATCATCGGGACCGATCAGGGGGGGATCAACAAGTGGAGTGAGATCCTCGGCGGCGATGGCGGCTATACCGCATTTGATCTGTTCGACCCGCGCACCCTCTTCGCCAGCTTCACCAACATCTCTTTCATGAAGAGCACCGACGGTGGGCGGACTTTTGGAGAGGCGACCCAGGGCATCGATGACAATGGCCTCTTCATCACCCCCTTCGCCATGGATCCGAGTGATCCGCAGCGACTCTGGACTGGTGGCGATTTCATCTGGCGGACGACCAGCGGCGGCGCGAACTGGGAGCGGGCGAGCACCTTTACCTCGGGGACGCAGCAGGTCAGCGCGATTGCCGTCTCCCCGGTCGACTCGAACCGCGTTCTGGTGGGGATGGCGGATGGATTTATCCACTGGCAGAATGCCGCTTTGGGCACCAATCAGGAGAGCATCTGGCCGAGCAATCGGCCCCGCACCGGCTATGTCTCCTCGCTCGCCTTCGATCCGGTGGCGGCTGAGATCGCCTATGCCACCTACTCGACCTTCTCCGGAAAGCACGTCTGGCGAACCATTGATGGCGGAATCACCTGGAATTCGATCGATGGAACCGGGACGGGGGCCCTGCCGGA
>JBEAVZ010000270.1:0-3785 GCA_041160645.1 Acidobacteriota bacterium | reverse complement strand
AGCGGGCGCCGAGCCCGGAGAGTCGAAGAAGACGGAGGAGAATGGGCGGCCAACCCTGCGGCGCCGCCCCGATTCGTTCTGAAGATGTGGCGTGAAATGTCGCTGACGATCGCCAAACCGTGGGTCGACCGCGCGGTCTCAGGAGACCTCAGCGGCCGGTCGCGGTCGGATCAGCAAGACGATCAGCGCCGAGAGCAGGGCGACCCCGGCAAAGACGCCAAAGATGGCGTTGAGCGGGACGTGGCGATCTCGCAGCCAGCCAAACCCCCAGTCGGCAAATCCACCAAAGCTGATGCTGACCATGTTCATAAACCCGTAGCCGGTCGCCCGCAGCTCGGGGCGAACAATTTGGCAGAGGATCGGCATGTTGTTGCAGTCGAAGAATCCCCAGCCAAGGCCGAAGACGATCAGGAACCCAATCGCCATCCCCAACGTCACCGCATTGCCAACGCCAAAAAGCGCGGGCAGAAAGAGGAGCATGCCGAGGGCGCCAACGTAGATCCGTCCCCGCTCAGTCCGCTCCATCCACCGGTCAGCCAGCCAGCCGCCAACACCAGCCCCGATCAGTGAGGCAATCTGGACGAAGAGGACGGCCGAGACTCCGGCCCGGCCCTGTCCCAGGCCAAACTGCTCCTTCAGAATATCCGGCATCCAGTCGCGAACCACCCAGCCGGCGAGGGCGGGCAGCGTAAAGTAGATGACCAGCAGGATAAAACCGATGTTGGTGAAGAGAGCGCGAACCGCCGTGGCCGGAGACGGCTGGGCTGGCGCATCGAGACGCCGGGGCGGATTGCGCAGGAGAGCGAAGAGGGGCAACGAATAGACGATGCCGACGATTCCGCAGACCGAGAAGGCCCACCGCCATCCCAGAACCGGGCTGTCGGCCGCGTAACCGGCAAAACCACCCAGAATCACCCCGGCATAGATTCCCATCTGGTGCACGCCCACCGCGCGTGAGCGGGTCTGGCCAAGATGATAGTCGGTGATCAGCGCCAGCGCGGCCGGGATGTAGAACGCTTCGCTAATCCCCATGATCGCCCGCGCCGCCACCAGCTCATTGAAGCTCGTCACCTGACCGGTCCACCAGGTGACAGCTGACCAGACAAAGAGACTGCCGGCGATGACGTGGCGACGACTCAACCGATCGGAGAGATAGCCGCCAACCGGACTGAGGATCGCATAGACCCATTTGAATGAGCCGAGAACGAATCCCCAGTTAGCCTTTGTCGCGATATCGGGAATGTCGCCCATCATCGAGGACTTCATTGCCGCGAGCATCTGCCGGTCGAGGTAGTTGAGCAACGCGACCGGGATCAGCAGAATGACGACCAGCCAGGCGGTCCGTGAAATTGAGTTTGAGGTTTGATCCTGCATGTATTTTCGCCTTATCTGTATAAACCACTCTGCCTCGGGCCACTGCGGGAGCGACGACTCGCCGGCGCAGCGATTCACTGCTTTTCGCCCCGGTCCGCGGATGCCGGCACGGCCCTGGTTACTTTTGGGGAATAGCTACTTTGCGGAATAGTACACCAACTCCGCCAAACGTGAAGCCTCCGTGCCGCCTCCCCGCGGTTTGGCGGAGATTATATCTGTCAACCATTTTGACGCTGGGTGAGGTGATGGCTATCATGACGCCTGTCTTAATTGTCTTAAATGAAATCATTATTGCTGAGGAGTTGAGAGAATGAGAGAAAAGCGCCACATCATCGCCTGTTTGCTCATCCCATTCCTGG
Source organism: Acidobacteriota bacterium (assembly GCA_041160645.1). Lineage (GTDB taxonomy): Bacteria > Acidobacteriota > Blastocatellia > RBC074 > RBC074 > CAIOZW01. Next base: position 2,052 of record JBEAVZ010000270.1, on the reverse strand, counting down.
TGAGCCTGGCGGGGTGCAATAAGACATCCGAGACCCCGGCCAGCGGGGGAAGCCCCTCACCCGCCGAGTCAGCGGCGGCAGTCACGACGACCAAACAGGTTGTCGGCCAGCTCCGCACCGCCTCGTCTGGCCTCAAATATGAAGACATCGAGATCGGTTCCGGCCCCCGGCCACTGATCGGCCAATCGCTCCAGATTTACTACACCGGGCGACTCGAGGAGGGGGGAAAGCCCTTCGACAGCGGTGTCTTCAACTACAACCCGATCAAGGACAAGACAATCAAAGGCTGGAAGATCGGCATCCTCGGCGATGGTGAGATCGAACCAATGCGCGTCGGCGGTCGCCGCAAGCTGATCATTCCGCCGGATCTGGGGTACGGCGGGCTCGAGACGGGCCCAGTCCCTCCCAACTCAACCCTCATCTTCGAGATCGAACTGAAGAGAGTCATCGAGGGACAGAGCCCGCTCAGCGGCAACTGAACCTAGCGGATCTGTGAGAACGGAGTGGGGCGCAGGTAAGAGGAGGTAATGTTGGAGACCACCTCCGCGTCCGCCCACTCCTTGCGCCCCTTGATCCGGAGCCAGTCCGGATTGACGCGGAAGGTATCCCAGGCCTTGTCCCGGGCCGCCATATCGTCAAAGCCGATCAGATAGGTCAGATTTGGCAGGCGCTGACCCACGACCATCTCGCCAAAGAAGATGTTCGCGAATCCACAGTCGCGAAAGATCTTGATCTCTTCCTGATTGAACATGTCAATCTTGCTGCGCAGGCTGGTTGGGGTTCGCGATTCATAGGTCCGCAGCTCGAACAACCGTCCCGGTCTCTTCGCGTCGGCAGCGGGGATCTCCGGGCGTGGATGGCCATCGAAGGCCCGCAAGAGCGACGATTCATAACGCACATAGGGGATCTGGCCTGAGCCCTCAAAGGCCTGCGCCGCCGCGCCAAACTCCTTGTCGCTCGCGAAGCGCTCGGCGACCGTCTGGGCCTCGGCGAGGGAACGGTAGTCGATCAGCAGAACGAGGGCCGGGGTGCGCTGTCCAGCCATGACCGAAAAGGCCCCCACTGTTCCAACTCCGGCCCGCTTCAGGGCCGGGATAAGATGCTTCTCAAAATACTCGTTGGTCTTTGCCGGCTGCAGATCGTTGCGCAGATCGTAGGTCCGCAGTTCGTAGTAGTGATTTCCTTCTGCATTCATAATATTTGTCATCCCTGCTCCACTTTCAGACGCGAGGCCGACCATTCCGGCCGCCAGCGACGTCTTTAACATATCCCTTCGGTTCATCGGATTGCTCCTTATCCAAGATTCAGTCTCGACTGCGATCATTAGTAATGAAACTTTTCTGGCAAGTCAATGCGCAAGTGGCAATAGACAGGAGCATCGGGGCCAGCCATCCTCAGGCGGCCGGGTTTCGCGCCCCAACGATGCGGTAGCGCCGTTCGGCCCAGCGGGCAAGCCTGACGAATGGCAGCCCCATCAGGAGATAGAGCAGGGCGGCGACCAGTCCGGCTCCGATATAGTCGTAATAGGTGGCCGCCAGCTGACCATAAACCTTGGTCAGCTCGACCATGGTGATCACCGAGACGATCGAGGAGTCCTTGAAGAGTGCAATAAAGTCGTTGGTGACCGGGGGAATGACCAGGCGCAGCGCCTGGGGAACGATGACGTGACGGAGCGCCTGGTAACGCGTCAGGCCTAGCGAGAGCGCCGCCTCCAGCTGTCCGTGCGGAATGGCGAGGATGCCGGCACGGTAATTCTCCGCTTCATAGGCGGCGTAGTTGAGACCCAGACCGATCACCGCGGCCGCGAGTGGGGAGAGGCGAATCCCGACGTTTGGAAGACCATAGAAGATCAGATAGAGCTGGATCAGCAGTGGCGTTCCGCGAAAGACCTCGACATAGAGACGGGCGAGAAACGCGAATGGTCGTCGACCATAGAGATTGACCAGCGCGATCACCAACCCAAACCCCATCGCCAGGCTCATCCCGAGGATCGAAATGAGCAGGGTCATCGGCACGCCCTGCCGCAGCATCGGCGACAGATACCTCCCGAGG
>JBEAVZ010000265.1:0-2929 GCA_041160645.1 Acidobacteriota bacterium | reverse complement strand
GTTCCCCGACTACAAGCTGCTGAGCGAAGACGAGGCGGCGCGGCTCCTCACGCGTATTCGTGAGCAGTTGGCGCTGGATGAGGCGCGCCTGCGCGCGATTCAGAATCCGGATGGCACGTGGGGTTTTGATCCTGGCAAATCGGCCGACTCCGCGCGGCCGTCGAGCTGGAAGACCGATGGCCAGAGCGATCCGGCGCCGACGGCGCTCGCCCTGCTCGCGCTCGAGGCGATGGGGGCGAAGGCCGACGATCCGGCGGTCGCCCGCGGCGTCGAGGCGCTGCTGCGCCATCAGGATCCCTACGGTCGCTGGAACAAGGCCGCCCAGACCGGATTTGTGACGACCTCGTACGCCCTCCACGCGCTGGCCCGCCTCTACCCGGTCAACGACCAGCCAGTTATTCCTGCTGCCGGGACGACCCTCACCAGTCAGATCGCGCGGATGCGGGCTATCTCCCACACCGCCGATCGGCAGTATCTCGATGAGATGATTCGTGGCGTCGCCCATCCCAGCTCCTGGGTCAGAACCTGGGCGGTCATGGCGCTCGGAGCGATCCACGATGCCCGTGGGGTGCCGGCGTTGATCAGGGCGCTGGGAGATCGGACCAAGATGGTTCGGGATGCGGCGGCCTGGGCGATGGAGCAGACGCTGCTCGATGATCAGGGCTTCAGCCAGCTCTTCCTCGCCTTCGAGCGCGGCGATGATCTGACCCGCGAGACGGCGCTGAAAGCGCTGGCCATGCGGGCCGATGCCGTGCTGACACGGCCGGGCTTCGCGATGGCCAGGCTGACGACTACCTTTGATCGGGCCCTCAACGACGACCGCCATCCGGGCGTCCGCGCCTGGGCGGCCCGGGCCGCCTGGCAGTGGTGGGTCTGGAATCCAACCGCCCGCGCCGGCATCCAGGCGGCGTGGACGCGCAAACTGCTCGCTCCGGAGCCGAACGCGCTGGTTGAGAACTGCTTCCGTTACCAGTCGCAGGCGCTCTTCATCGCCAACGGGCACAAGGCCAACGCGAGCGAGGAGCACCAGTACAAGGAGCTGAGCGATCTCTTCCGCACGATCGAGGCGAAGCTCGACAGCCCCGCACTCCCGGCGGCGGTGCGCGACCGGCTCGCCCGGCGGCTTGTCGCCGTCGCGGCCACCTACTACAACACCTCGGGCGGTGATGGTGGGCCGGGGCAGATGGGCTATATCACTCCGGGCAGCGCCAACCTCTTTGGCAAGGCCGCCTTCCACCTCTGGAACCGAACGGGGGCGTCCGATCTGGCCGGCATCCGGCTGGTTCTCGAAGGGGCGGCCGGGGTTGGCTACACCCCGCTTCAGGATCGTGTCATCAACTACTCGACCAATGGTCCGGAGGCGCTGCGGACCATTGCCGCCGCGGCCGTCTCCGATCCGAGCACCGTCACCCTTCCGGCGACCGAGGAGAAGGTCGGCCCGCTCGTCGAGCAGATCCACCGCGGCGCCCAGGACTATGACCGCCGCCAGACCCTGGCCGCGCCGGTCATGCGCCTCCTCGCCCGCGCGAACTGGGCGGTCCCGAAGACGACCGAGCAGCGGCAGATCCTCTACAACCTGCTCGTGCCAAAATTCAATCCCCAACCCGACGCTGCCGAGGTCGGTCAGATCCTTCAGGCGGCGGCCGACTCGGTCAAGCCGATGGGCCAGCAGAATCCCGACTGGTACCTCTCCGACAAGATGGGGGCGACCCTCGCCGCCAATCCCGATCTCCACACCGAGGTGCTCCTCCGCTACCTGCCGGGAACGGTCAGCAATCCGCTCATCGGCCACTTCTGGCTGCCGAGCATTCGCTGGGTCATGGAGTATGGAGATGGCGTTCCCGAAGTTGACGCACCCTCGCCGGCGGCCATCCCGGCGGAGATCGCCACGGCGCGCGACCAGGCGATCACGCTCTACCTCGAGATGCTGCGACCAGAGGCTCCCTGGATGACCCGCACCCTGGCCCTCCGCCTGGCCAATCAGACGGCCATCCGGCGACTCCCCCGCGTCCGCGAAGCCCTTGCCAGACTGGTCGAGACCGAGAAGGATAACGGCCTCGCCAATGCCGCGCGGAATGTCCTGCGGACCACCGATCCGCAGCGGTTCCTGGCGGATCTGCGCGAGGCCGCGAAATCTGAACCACTCGCCGCGCCGCTTCGCGACAGCAACGGCGAGCCCCAGTTCTCGCCAGCTTTCCTCGCCAGCTTCCGGTACTTCAACGACCACGTCGCGCCGGAACTCAACCGCCCACAGCGCATGGACGAGATGTCCTGTCTCCGCTGCCACGGCGTCAAGGGGCGTGTCCCGTCGATGGAGCTCGAGCCGGCCGACAACAATGGCTACTGGCCGATGCCGAAGATGCTCCGCAACTACCTCATCCTCCAGCAGCGCGTCAATCTGGTCGATATCGAGACGAGCAAGCTTCTCCGTAAGCCGCTCAACATCCAGACCGGCAAGGAGGATGGCCACCAGGGGGGGCGCCGCTACACTCCTGGCGAGCGCGGCTACCAGATCATCCGGCGCTGGGTGCTCGATCAGCCGCGGGTCCTCGCTGCCCGGTAGGAGTCTTGCCCGGGGGCGCCGGGGCGGTATGTCTGGCGCCCCAGCCGCAGATTATTTGTCCACCAAAAACACGAAAGCCACGAAATATAAAGCAGTGTATCTCGCCCTCCTTTTTTCGTGGCTTTCGGGTTTTTCGTGGACAAATCTTATTGCAGGCCAGGTCCCGCGGAAGCTGGAAAATTGGCATGCCGTCTGCCGCACGCCGCTCGATCATAGTTTGCAAATGGCCAGGTGTCGCGATATTTTCACACACTTGGCCTGAATGATCAGACCAATACAGACCGACAATACTGATGATCGAGAAAAGGGGTATCGATGAGGAGACTTGGAGCGTTGTTGTTGATCCTGACGGGGCTGGTTTGGATG
>JBEAVZ010000017.1:0-11375 GCA_041160645.1 Acidobacteriota bacterium | reverse complement strand
ACTCAGCACATCTACCTGCTCAGGCAGTCGATTGAAGACGACCCGCGCTATCCCCGCTACATCATCACGGTTCCAGGCAAAGGTTACATGTTTCAGGGAACGGTCGAAGAACGGGAGCCTGGCGCCGCGCTCCCCGACGACGCCGCACGTCAAGCCACCGCCACGTCTTTCAACTCAACCCGACCAGATGACCTTGCGGTCTCCGGCATAGCCCCGTCGGCGCTCCCGACCAGTCCGCAGCGTTGGCGGATCGCCCTCCTCATCCTGGTCTTACTTGGACTGCTCGGCCTCGGGGGCTGGATGGTCACCACCCGCGAGAATCGCGGTCGTCACCAACAACACATCAATCCGCTCAGCATTCCCTTGCAGACACTGACCGGATTCAAAAAGAGTCTCGCCTTCTCGCCCGACGGAAAGATGCTCGCGTTCACCTCGGAGAACGAGCAGAGCAACAAGACCGACCTCTACATTCGCATGATCAGCGGTGGTGAGTCGATCCGTCTCACCAACTCACCCGAGAATGAACTCGACCTCGCCTGGTCCCCCCAGGGTGATCGGCTCGCCTTTCTGCGCTGGCCCGAAGGCGCCGGGGCTGATCGTGAGAAGTATCAGGTGGTGATCATCCCCACCCTTGGCGGACCTGAACAGATCCTGACCACCGTCGAGGGTGGACTCGATTGGTCACCAGATGGACGCTACCTGGCGATCAGTGACAACGTCTCGCCGACAAGCGCGGTCGGGATATTTCTGGTCTCCCTCGATAACCAGGCGCGTCGCAACATCTCGCGCCCCCCGTCCGGCCTGAACATCTTTGACAATCTGCCGCGCTTTGATCGAACCGGTCAGTGGCTCGCCTTTGTCCGCTGGGAGAGCGGCGTCAATGGTGACATTTTCATTACCAATCTTCAGAACGGTGAGATGAAGCAGCTGACCTTCGATAAGCACGCCATCTCTGACCTGTGCTTCGCTGAAGATAACCAGACGATCGTCTTTGTCTCCAACCGAAACGGCAACCATCGCCTCTGGGAGATTCCGGTCACCGGCGGAACGCCCTCTCTGGTGACGGGGATCACCGACGAGGTCCAAAAGATTACCATCTCCCCGCTCAACGGCCATATCGCCTTCACCCAGCTCACCAACGATACGGCGACCGAGATTGTCCCAATCAATCGAGCGGGTGGAGCGCCGGCGCCTCTGCGCCCGCCCTGTTTCATCAACAGCTCGCGGAGAGACGATACCCCCCGCTTCTCCCCCGACGGTGAACAGATTGCTTTCATCTCGACGCGGACGGGAAAGGATGAGATCTGGGTGGCCCGGGCCGACTGTAGCCAGCCGCGCCAGCTCACCTACATCGGGGAGGATGGTGTTGGCAGCCCCCGCTGGTCACCCGATGGCCGCAAACTCATTTTTGATCATCACATAAACGGGCAATCTGAGATCTCGATGGTTGAGATCAGCAGCAGCATCGTCACCAGACTGACCAATGATCCTCTTCCGAACTTTCTCCCATCCTGGTCGAGCGATGGCCTGGCCTTCTACTACTGCTCTACCATGACCGGGCGTGAGGAGATCTGGAAGAAGTACCTCGACCGCGACAAGCCAATCCAGATTACCCGCCAGGGCGGGTTCGAATGTGTTGAATCTCCGGATGGACGCTATCTCTACTTTACCAATCGTGATCAACTCTGGACCTATGACTCCAGTAGTGGCGCAGTCTCCCTCATCCCGGAACTCTCTAACTACCGGATCGAGCGGTACTGGCACCTCGGGAATGGAGCACTCTACTTTGTCACTGATCTGCAGATGGAGATCCAGCGCTTTGATCTGACGACCCGCACCCTGCAACTGGTCGGCAAACTGCCCGGCTTTCTGCCCAACGCGCTTCCCGGCATCTCACTCAATCAGGCAGAGAACCTTCTCGCAACCAGTTATATCAACTACCGCTTCGGCGACATCATTCTCACCTCCAATTGGAGGTAGAGCACCTCTTTCCACCCGCGCCTCTGGCCGCCACCACAAACAGGACATCCGGATGATCCTCCCTGTTTGATCTCACAGGCTACCCCCAATTCAACCAATGCATATTTGGCGATTTAGCCACATTCGGACCTGTCAATAACAATCCTCATCACATTCATCAACAGAGACATATTTTCAGATCAGTTGACTGTGATTGATTGACCCGATTTACCTTGCGGACGTATAATGACCGCTCTTCAATTATATAAATTGAGAGTTCTGAACGCGGCGTCGAATGTTAATCCAGTTGTATTTTGTAAAAAATGTAAACCAAAACTGCTTAGTATCTTTTGAATGTGCAATCAGTTGATTAATAATATGGTCGGTTCTCTTCCGGCTCTCTCGGCACCCGGGGAGCAGAGACGATTCCTGATCTGGCTGGATGGAACTGACCGAGTGAATTGATCGAATGAACCCATATATTGATATCAACCCAGCCGGATATCATTTTTATGATATCCGTTGAGTGAGCCGGCCGCAGCCGGACAGATCTTTATATTGACTTTATTTAACGAATATCCGCTTTGTGGGAATGGCTGAACAAGCATTGGACGCGCCGGATATTCAGATTCGTCAACCTGTCAGATTTACCCTGTCAGATTTACCCTGTCAGATTTACCAGGTCAACGAATCACGCACGACCCAAGGCTTTACCAACCCCGATGCCACACCCAAAGAGAAGCGGTAACCTCTTCGTCGAATCTTTATCAATCTAGTTTGTCCAAGGCTGGAATTAGCCTGACCATATCTGGCCTGCCGGTGACAATGTGCAAGTTGTAGGAATAGAACATCGTCTTGCGGCTCTGAAAACGCCGGGGACCAATATTGAAAATGATGAATGAAAACAAGATGAAGTCATATCAATTTGGGCCATTTCGCCTCGAGACACAATGGCAGCGACTCTTTCGCGGTGAGACGATCATTCCTCTCACCAGAAAACGCTACGAGATTCTCTTACTTCTGGTCGAAAACGCCGGAACTGTTCTGCATAAAGACGAGATTATCCGCAAGATCTGGCAGAACCAGGTCGTCGAAGAGTCCAATCTGACCCAGCACATCTATGTTCTCCGCCGACTGATCGAGGATGATCCGCGGACGCCACAGTATATTCTGACCATTCCGGGCGAGGGCTACCAGTTTCATCCACTGGTCAGGGTCTTCTCCGGCAATGAGTTGTCGATGGCCCCGGCGATGGCGTCGGCGCCTCCTGAGGCTGGCGACCTGCCGCAATTGCCGGCCGGTCAAGGTCTCGAGGTGGCCAGCGATGCAGGAGCAGACCAAACTCTGGTGGCGCGCCTGAAGGGCTGGCGAATGAGCATCCGTCCGCTCTGGGTGGGTGGTCTGCTGCTTCTGACAGGTCTGCTGATTGCGGTTCTGATCTTCCTCTTCAGGCAGGGTCTCGATAAATCCCCGCCAGCCAATCCGGTCATCAGTCCGTTATTGACGATTCCCGGCATCAAAAGCAGTCTCACCTACTCGGCCGACGGCAAATTTCTGGCCTTTATCTCCGATGCGGAGAATGCCAACATTCCCGATGTCTACGTCAAGATTGCCAGTTCAGGCGATCCGGTGCGGATCACCAAATCCGTTGCGGGTGAGTTCTATGTCGCTTGGTCGCCGGATGGCCGTGAGCTGGCGTTCCTGCGCTGGTCACCAGACCGACCTGACGCCTATCAACTGATGGTCGCCCCGGCGCTGGGCGGGATGGAGCGGGAGATCGCCCAGGTCGAAGGCGGACTCTCCTGGTCACCGGACGGTCGCTATTTCGCCGTCACCGCGAGCGAGCAGGCCGATGGGCCGATCGGGATCTTTCTGCTCGCAGTCGACGGACAGTCGCGGCAAGCGCTCTCGGTGCCGGAGCGTCGGCGGACCTTCGACTCGACCCCACGCTTCTCGCCGGACGGGAAGCAGGTCGCGTTTGTCCGGTGGATAAACTCGAATACCGGCGATCTGCACGTCGTCACCGTCAGTAACCGCGAGACACGTCAACTGACCTTCGACCAGCGAACGATCACCGACCTCCAGTGGGCTCCCGATGGAAAGTCGATCTTCTTTGCCTCAAATCGAAATGGTAATCAGCGGCTCTGGGAGATCCCCGCTGGCGGGGGCACTCCCGATCTGATCAACACGGTGCCGGCCGATATCCTCAACTTTACGATCTCGCCCCTCAATAATGGGCGTCACCACCTCGCCTATTCCCAAAAGATCAACGATACAACGACCGAGGTCTATGAGATTGGCCAGGGCGGCGGCGCCGTATCAGTCTGCCTCCTCAACAGCTCGCGAACTGATGATTCCCCCCAGTGGTCACCAGACGGAGAACAGATCGCGTTCATCTCCAATCGCTCTGGTTACGATGAGATATGGGTGGCCCGCTCGAACTGCACGCAGTCGACTCAGCTGACCTCATTGAAAAGTAACGATGTCGGGAGTCCGCGCTGGTCTCCTGACGGTCGAATGATCATATTTGATCAGGTGATACAGGGGCAGGCCGACATCATGCGGGTCGAGGTCAGCACCGGGAAGGTGCTCCGAATGACTGCCGATGTGGCCAACGATCGCCTCCCGGCCTGGTCGAATGATGGTCAATGGATCTATTTCACCTCCGACCGGAATGGACGCGACCAGATCTGGAAGATGCCAACTGAGGGCGGCAGCACCATCCAGTTGACGCAGAACGGCGGGTTCGAACCGATGGAAGCGCCAGATGGAAAGACGGTCTACTACACAAAGAGCCATTTTCTCTGGCAGAAAGATCTGATCTCGGGCACGGAGTCGCAGGTCAGGGAGCTGATCAATGTGCCGGTGCGCCGCTACTGGCATATTGGGCCAACACATATCTACTATTCGCCACAGAACACACCCGGGCGGCCGACCGTCTTCAAGCTCAATCTGGCCTCACGACAGATCTCGAAGGTGACCGAGATTGGTGGATTTGCGCACCGTTTTGTCCCGGGGCTCTCCGTCACCACGAATGAAGATCGCCTGGTGGCGAGCTACATCGGCTACCGCTTCTCGGACATCCTGGTCATCGAAAACTGGCGATAGAAACACTGTAAAGTATTGAAGCGGGGACTGATCACCAGTTCCGGTGTTCAGCCCCGCCTCGGCCCAGATCGTGATGCGCCAGCCATGAGGCAATCAAATCGCTGCCGCGCGACACCGGTCAAGGACGGCCCGTCAAAGCATCTCTTCATCTCCACCATCATCTGCAGGAATAACTCTTCACAGGTCGGCCCTGGCGAGGTCTCTTCCGAGCGCTTATCAACCGACAAACCGGCTCACCGGCTCACCGGCCGGGGTGGATCAGCCAGTGAGGGAGCGGGCGGCGGCAATGGCTTCATCGAGATTGCGAATCCGATCGTCAAGTTGCAGCTGGTAGACGGCGCGGGTAATCTCGCCGATGTGCGGGCCGGGTTGGTGGCCAAGCTGGAGAAGATGTCGTCCGAGCAGAAGGGGGGGAGGTGCGGCAATCTCCACTCCAAGCTGGCGAACCCGGTCGAGGAAGCCGTCGATGGCCGCCTGCTGATCAGGCGCGGCGGCCGCCTCGACCCGGGCGAGGAGCCCCGGCTCGACCTCGAGCGCGAGGCGACGGTAGTCACCGTCGGAGGGTGAAGCCGTCGCCCAGGTCTGGGGCAGCTGGCGATGGGCGACGAGAGCGAGAATCTGGCGGCGCGTATCGTAACGGTCGACGGTGTAGAGACAAAGTCGATCCAGAAAGCGTTCAACAGCCGGAAGACCAAGGGTAAAGTTACGACAGAGGGTCGCCAGCATGACGGCGATGCGGCGTGGATGATCGAGCGGGGCGATCAATTCAACGGCCGCATCGAGGCTGCGGGCGAGGGCGGCCAGATCGAGCGGCTGCAGTTCAGGCCAGAGTTGGTCGATGATGCCCAGCTCACGGGCCGCGCGGAGTCCAATCGAGGGTCGTCCGGAATGGAGAAGCCACTTTTCAACCTCGCCCCAGATCCGCTCGGCCGGCAGGTCGTGGAGATCGATCTCCCGGCAGGCCGCGATGGTCTGGGGATCGATGGTGAATTCGAGCCGGGCCGCAAACTGCATCGCCCGCAGCACCCGGAGACTATCCTCAACGAAGGTCGCCGGGTCGACCAGTCTGATGATCCGTTCCCGAAGGTCGGCCTGACCGGCAAAGGGATCGATCACCTCGGCCGTCAGTGGATCAAAGAGAATGGCGTTGATGGTGAAGTCGCGCCGCCGCGCCGCCTCCTCGTAGGACATGAATGGATCGCCGGTGACGACAAAACCACGGTGACCACGCCCGATCTTCGACTCACGCCGCGGCAGACCAACATCGACGACGAGCGACCGGCGGTGGTGGCGCAGGCGAACTTTGTAGACGGTGTAGGCGGCCCCGACTGGATTGACCGATCCGTGGGCCTCGAGCAGCTTCCGGAGTGGCTGGGGCGCGAGGTGGTAGACTTCCAGATCGTAGTCTCCCCGCGGACAACCGCGGAGGGAGTCGCGGACCCATCCGCCAACGAGGAGCGCACGTCCACCGGCAGCGGAGACGGCGCGACAAAGCTGGAGGACAGGTTCATCGATGAGCATCTGGAATCTTCAACGATATCCGGATCTGGCCCGGGAGTCCCGGGCCGCATCCGGATTAGGGCTGCTCGGCGGCAAAGGCGATATTGAGAAGCCGGGCCTCCTCAAAGTGGCGCCCAATCAGCTGCATGCCAATCGGCAGATTGCCGGATGAGAGGCCGCAGGGGAGATTGATGGCCGGAAGTCCGGTCAGATTGATGGTCACCGTATAGATGTCGCCAAGATACATGGCGAGGGGGCCCCCGGTCTTCTCACCAATGCGGAAGGGGGGAGTTGGCGCGGTGGGAGTGGCGATGACATCACATTTGGCAAAGGCCTGCGCAAAATCGTCGACGAGCATGGCGCGGACACGCTGGGCCTTCTCATAATAGGCGTCATAGTATCCGGACGAGAGAACATAGGTGCCGAGCATGATGCGTCGTTTGACCTCTGCGCCAAATCCGAGGTCACGGGTCTGCCGGTACATCTCGGAGAGGGAGCGGGCCTCTGCGGCCCGTATACCGTACCGGACACCATCGAAGCGGGCCAGGTTGGAGGATGCCTCGGCGGTCGCGATGATGTAGTAGACCGCGACGACGTGCTTCATGTGGGGCAGATGGACTTCGACGATCTGCGCCCCGCGCTCTTCAAGGCGGCGAATGCCAGCCTCGACGTGGTGGCGGACTTCCGGATCGAGCCCGTCGGCAAAACACTCTGGGGGAACGCCAACCCGAACGCCCTTCAGGTCGCCGGTCAGAGCTCCGGCATAGTCGTCAACCGGCACATTGGCCGAGGTCGAATCGAGCGGATCGTGGCCGGCAATTACGCCAAGGAGACGCGCCGTATCGCTGACGTTATTGGAGAAGGGACCAATCTGGTCGAGCGAAGAGGCAAAGGCGATCAGTCCATAGCGCGAGACTCGGCCATAGGTCGGTTTCAGGCCAACCAGGCCGCAGAATGACGCCGGCTGGCGAATCGATCCGCCAGTGTCGGAACCCAGGGAGACCGGCACATAGCCGGCGGCCACCGCGACCGCCGAGCCTCCGGAGCTGCCGCCCGGCACATACTCCTCATTCCACGGGTTGCGACTCGGCCCAAAGGCGGAGTTCTCGGTCGATCCACCCATGGCAAATTCGTCCAGATTGGCCTTGCCAATGAGAATCGCCCCCGCGTCAAGCAGTTTTTTGACGGCGGTTGCCGTGTAGGGTGGCTGATAGTCTCCCAGAATACGCGACCCGGCGGTCGTGCGAATCCCCTCCGTGCAGAGGTTGTCCTTGACGACCACCGGAATGCCGGCGAGGGGCTTCTCCCGCACGGTTTGGGAGATGTCGCGATCCATCGCCGCGGCGCTGGCGAGGGCGCTTTCGCGCATGACGGTCAGCAGCGCGTTGAGAGAGCCGTTGGTCTGATCGATCCTCGCGAGTGCCTCGCGGCAGACTTCAGAAGGGGTCGTCTCGCCGGAGGCGTATTGACGGTGGATCTCTTCGATGGTCGGTCGATTCTTCAAGATTGATTGCTCCAGATATGGCATTGGCCCCAAAGTGGTCGGCCAGGTAGGGGTTGAGCGTCGGGCTACCCGCCAATGACCCGCGGGACGGTAAAGTGGCCATCCTCAGAATCGGGGGACTGCTCGAGTGCGCGCTCCTGGCCAAGGCTTGGGCGAACCTGGTCGGGCCGGGTCGCACTGGAGAGATCGAAGTTTCCGGCCTGGCGCTGACTCCAGGGTTGGACCGCCGCGGTCTCGAGCTCATTGAGCTGATCGATGTAGTCGACGATCTCCGCCAGTTGGCCAGAGAATGAGACCTTCTCTTCTTCGGTCAATTCAAGGTTTGCCAGCAGGGCAATCTTCTCTACTTCAGTCTTGGTAATTGGCATAGTCGTTTACCGGCTTCGTCTGTGAATCGCGTGACCAGTCAGGCTGATCGGGTCTGTTCGTCTTCTATTGTGTTGTCAGAGATTGCTGTATGGTCAGAGATTGCCTGGTCTCAGCTATTGCGGCCGGCCTGTTCAATCTTTGCGCCTGCTCTGCCTACTCTGTCTAATCTGCCTAATCTATCTGCTCTGTCTGTCAGGCAACTTCGCGATTGTCTTCGGCGGCGCCCCTCCTCGATCGCCCGCTCGTCTGCCCTTCACCCCCCGCTGCGTTCAATCGAGTGCGCGGCCGCCTGCAGGAAGATCCGCCGCAGATCCTCATCACGAATCGTGGCCGCGACCTCGGCGAGGTCCGCGGTGATCTCGGCCGTATTCTGGAAGTCGAAGGTGTTCGCGGTGGGCGGAAGAGCCGCGCTGACGGCGGCCTGATCTATCTCAAAGTCGAGGCGGGTCACCAGCGGCGCCCCGCTGAGTCGAGCCATCCGGGCAATATACTCGGGAGCCAGCTTTTCGAGCTGAGTCTTCCAAGTCCGATCAGAGACCGCGATGCGGAGGGTCTGGTCGACGAGGGCCAGCGGGGTTGAATGGGGGAGAAGCCCGTCACCAGCGATCTTTCGCCAGAGAGCAAACGCGATCTGCTCCTGAACTTGCGGGTCGCCGCCAGCCTTCCGCAGAATGACCGGCAGGGCCTGAAAAAGGGTCTGCATCAACTCGCCTTTCTCTCGTCACCTTTCACTCGACTTGATCCGGTCAGCTGTGTTGCAATAACCGGGTCCTCAAACGACATAAGTTTAGTTGAAAACCAGAGTTGCGACAAGGTCGTGACCAGACCACAATTTCGATATTGAATCGATGGTCAAATAATTACGGTCTAATAATTGAATGAAGGTTCAAGCTGATGATCATACTTGCTTCAGGTTCACCGCGCCGGGCCGAGTTGCTGCGTGCCGCTGGCATTGAGTTCACGATCCGGGTGGCGGACGTTGACGAGACGCTGCTGGCCAACGAGACTGCCTATGAGTACGTCTCGCGACTCGCCCGCAGCAAGGCAGAGGAGGTGTCACGCCAGGTCGGTGGCGGGCCGCTGGTGCTCGGGGCCGATACGACCGTGGTGATCGACGAGGAGATAGCCGCTAAACCGGTCGATGAGGCGGACGCGCGGCGCATGCTCCACCGCCTGAGTGGCCAGTGGCACGAAGTGCTGACCGGAGTGGCCCTTGTTCATGGCCATCATCTGCTGGTTGAGGTTGAAGTGACGCGGGTTCGTTTCGCCCTGCTCACGAAATCAGAGATTGACTGGTATGTGGAAACTGGGGAGCCAATGGACAAGGCGGGCGGATATGGGATTCAGGGATATGCGTCGCGTTTCGTGGAGAGAATCGAGGGGAGCTATTCGAACGTGGTCGGACTGCCAGTGAGTCGAGTCTACGATATGCTTCGCCGGATCGATCTGGGGCAGTAAGGGAATCGAACTCCCCGGTGGTGCGGGCCGGGGAGTTCGATTCAGTCTAAAGGTCTAAAGGTCTTCAGATCTTTAGGAGAGATCGCTCAGTCCAAGGAGATGACCCATCTTCTCCTTCTTGGTGAGGAGATAGCGGTAGGCAGGTTCCTTGGCCTTGATCTCGAGCGGAACCCGCTCGACAATCTCGAATCCGGCCTGGTGGAGAGCCTGAAGCTTGTCTGGATTGTTGGACATCAGGCGGATGCGCCGGGCGCCGAGCTGACGGATGACCTCGGCGCAGAGGTGGTACTCGCGCTGGTCGACATCGAAGCCGAGTCGCAGGTTGGCTTCGATGGTGTCTGCCCCCTCATCCTGCAGAGCGTAGGCGCGAATCTTGTTGATGATGCCGATGCCCCGCCCTTCCTGATGTTGGTAGACGATGATTCCCTCACCTTCTTCCTGCACCATCTCCATTGCCCGCTGAAGTTGCGGACCACAATCGCACTTGAGTGAGTGGAAGGCATCGCCGGTGAGGCATTGCGAGTGTATTCTGACCAGGGTCGGGCGATCAGGGTCGATCGGCCCCTTGACGAGCGCAACGAACTCCTCGCCATCCGCGACTGCGCGGAACCCGACAATTTGAAATGGTCCGAATTCGGTGGGAAGTTTGGCCTCGGCCTCCTTCACCACGCTTGATCCAACTGTTGCTCGGTCACTGCTGTTCATCGTGACAACTCCTTCCAAGTGAGGCCTGTCCAGGCCTGAAGAGGTACGGAAACTTCCATACCCGCAAGGGATGTTGCATTGGATATGCTAACAAAATAATGGCTCCTCGTGGAGAGGCAGCCGTGGCTGCAATAGAATGATCGCGCGACCATTGTTGATTCACCGGAACCCATACAGCAATGGCAAGGTAATCGGGAGCGGTGTACCCATCATCACGGAGGAGTGACAAAGTTATCACGGGAGCAGAGAGATGCAGTTGGCAGATATTCTGGTCATATTTTTGTTTGGGCTGGCGATTCTCAATGGGGCGGGGTTGATGAGCTCGCTCGAGCGTTGCGGAGTGGGGCTGAAGTGGTGGGAGCGGCTCAGTTTTGGCACGGTGCTTGGACTGGCGGGCCTCGCGTTGAGCGGACTTCTGGTGATGATCGGCGCGGGAGCTGGGGAACCGGGACGAACCGCCCAGCTGGGTGCTTGGTTGCCGCAGATCATCCTGGCGATTCTGCTTGCCAGGGTGGGGTGGTTGCCGCGAACTTTGGGGTGGCGAAGTGTGAAACTGAAGAGGCCCGGACCGGCGGTCATCTGGTATGGGTTCTGGTTTCTCCTCTGTGGCGGGCTGGCGGGACGAGTGATCGATATCGATGCGGCGGGGGTGACGACCGCCCCGGCCAGCAACTATGGCGATCTCGCCTTTCACCTCAGCGTGATCAGTTCCTTTGCCTATGGCGGCAACATGCCGCCGGAGAATCCAATCTTCGCCGGTGTGACCTTCACC
>JBEAVZ010000220.1:0-3514 GCA_041160645.1 Acidobacteriota bacterium | reverse complement strand
AGGCGAAGGAGATCGAGAAGGCTGGCGAGAAAGGTGGAACTGATGAGTGATCCGGAGATTCGCGAAGCCCTCGTCCTGATGGCCCGGGCCCCGGTCGAAGGGGTCGTCAAGACCCGCCTCGCCGGCGCTTTGACGACGGCCGAAGTTCTTGAACTCTACCTCAACTTTCTCCGCGATACTTTCCGGATGATGGAGCAGGTCCAGGCGGAGCGCGACGATCTGGCGCTCGTCCTCTGCTTCACCCCGGAGGGTTCAGAGGAGGCCTTTGAAGAGGTCGAGCGCGAGGGCTGCCTGATGATGCCCCAGCGCGGGGCCGATCTCGGCGAGCGGATGGTCAACTGTCTCGACTATCTCTTCCAGCGCGGCTATGCGCGGGTGGTCGTCATCGGCGCCGACTCGCCGGCCCTGCCGGCCGACTATGTCATCGATGCCTTCGACGAGCTGACCGATGCGCAGACGGTGGTCGTCGGGCCGACGCTCGATGGGGGATACTACCTGATCGGGCTGGCTGGACCCGCGCCGGAGATCTTTGCCGATATTCCGTGGAGCACGGAGGGGGTCATGGCCGCGACCCGGACGCGGATCGATGCGGCCGGCCGGCGGCTGGTCGAACTGCCCGAATTTATCGATATCGATACTCCCGCCGACCTCGAGCTGCTCGCAGAGGTTCTGGCGGAGGATCCGGACCTGGCTCCACGGACGCGGCGCAATCTCAAAGCGCTGCGCCGATCAGGGCGCTGAGCCGAGATCTGGCCGAGATATGATAGATCGTGGCCGCGCCGGTGACGGTCAGATCAGGCTGTGCTGTATTCCATATTTGATCAGTTCCGCCGTTGAGTTCACTTCCAGCTCCTGCATCATGGTGTACTTGTGGAACTGGACGGTCCGCGGGGTGATCCCGAGACTGGTGGCGATCTCATTCATCGTGTATCCCTCGACCACAAGTTTCAGGACTTCGCGCTGGCGTGGGGTTGGTTTGTATGGCTTCTTCTTGCTGGCGCTGTTGTAGATTGGGGTAACCAGCGACTTTTGATTCAAGGCTGGTGAGGTGTAGAATCCGCCCCAGCTCACGGTGCGGAGGGCGGTCACCAGCTCGGAGACGGCAGACGTCTTGATCACATACGCCGAGGCTCCAATTCGAAAGGCCTCCATCGCCGTATCCACATCCTGATCCATCGTCAGGTAGACCAATCTGATGCCCGGAAGCTGCTTTTTTAGTCTGACTCCGGTCGTCAGTCCGTCGATACCCGGCATGCCGATGTCGATTATCGCCACGTCCGGGTTGAGCTGGCTGACCTCATTGAGCAGTGCTTGTCCGTCACTGAATGTCCCAACAACTGTAAATTCGGGTTCAAGGACCCGCTTGATTGCATCGATGAGCATCGTATGATCATCTGCCAGGACAACGCGCATAAATTATTCTTAACCCAATGGCCTATCCTGCCATAATTGACGAAAATCAAACTAATATTTATATAGTATGCACAGATCTCCGGGAATCCGGCTCTCGCCGCCCCTGAGCAGTAATATACAGAGCGGACATAACACGGAATTATTTAGTCATACCCCCCGCTTGACGCCACTCTGTGACTAAATTAAGCACGACCCGGATTTATTTTACAAGAAGAACCAGACTCCCCAACGAGCTTCGCGCAAGGTCGTCGAAAGCTGAAGCAATTCCAGGAGCTACTTTGAGATGGAACTGATACCAATCTTCTGGGGTGGAATCATCGCGAGCTACATCCTGCTGGCCTTGATTCACCTGATCATCCTCATTATCTACCGAGGTGAGCGATCGCAGATCTTTTTTATCTTTGGGGCGACCTTCGCCGTTCTCATGGCCTTCGTCGAGTTGAAGGCCATTACAATGACTTACGATGTCGGAACAATTACCCAGCTGCTGAGGATCGGCCAAATTGCGGTGAGTGGGATGATGATCTCGACCACCCTTTTCCTGCACTATAATCTCGAGTGCGGACGAAAATGGCTCGTCTGGTTGACGGTCTGTACCCGCCTCGTTGTTGTATTGATTGCGCTCATCCTTAGCCAGCCCTTCAATTATGAGACGGTTCAGACGATCTACAGGGTTCCTTTTCTGGATGGGAGCTTTCCGGTTCCAGTTGGTATAAAGAGTCCGAGAACGCTGATGGGATCCGTCTCGTGCCTGCTCTTTGTCTGGTGTTCATTCGACTTTTTATTCGAGATATGGAAACGTCGCAAGCACGCACAAAGAGGCATTACCCTCAGTCTGAGTGTCTGTGTCTTCTCCCTATTAATCCTAAACTTCCAACTTTTTGGCGTTATCAGTCTGTTCAGATCCTCGCCCATCAACTTTTTTACACTTCCGATCTTCAGTGTCTATTATCTGGGGGTCGCGCTGGCGATCACCTTTGAGATCGGGCGCAGAGTGATCGAAGCCGGACAGTTGTCGAGAAAGCTCGAAGAGAATGAGCGGAGCCTCAAGCTGGTTGTCAGTGCGGTGGGGTTGGAGGTCTACACTTTCAATGTGCAGAAAAATGAGTTGTCATTATCGCCGCATATCCTCAGCGCGCTTGGGTTTGATCCGGGTCAGCCAGTCCCACTGACAAGCTTTATGGAGAGAGTTGAACCGGAGGATCGGGAGCAGCTTGGGCAGGCGATCAAACGAACGATTGATGCCTCAGTGAGCCCCACGGTTGAGTTTCGGATCAGGTATGCAGATGGACTGCTCCGCTGGATTACCGTGATCGGAGAGGCCAATACGGCGTCGCACGGTATGCCACATTTGTTGAATGGGGTCTATTTTGACAACACCCAGCGCAAATTGGCCGAGGAGGCTGCCCACAATCTCAACGGCATGCTGATTAATGCCCAGGAGAAAGAGCGGACCCGTCTGGCGAGGGAGCTGCACGATCATCTTGGCCAAAGGATCGCTCTTCACGCCATTGAACTTGGCCTGATTGGCGATAATCCGCCGCCAGACCGGGAACAGTTCCGGATGAAGATCCAGTCCATCAATGAACGGGTCTCCGCAATCTCCCAGGATATCAGCACCCTCTCGCATACGCTGCACCCGGCTAATCTGAGACGACTTGGCCTGGTCGCCGCCATGCGCGGACTTTGCCGCGACATCTCGATGAGCCACGAAATCGCGATCGATTTTCGGCCTGATCCGCTCATCGGCAGTCTGCCTATCCCGGATGATACGTCACTCTCTCTCTTTCGGATAACCCAGGAGTCGCTCAATAATGTCATCAAGCATAGCCAGGCGACGCAAGTCGAGATCTCGATCTCCCGGAATGAGGATCGGCTCGAGCTGGAGATCAGGGATGACGGTGTCGGATTCAGGATGGATGAGGTTTCCTGGAACCGCTCACTGGGTCTGACCAGCATGCGGGAGCGGGCCCGGTTGGTTAATGGCACTTTTTCGATTCACACCAGCAGCGGCGCTGGAACGATAATCAAATGTTCCGCCCCAGTCCATTTTGCGACAAGTGACGTTCCTGAGAAATAGGTTGTCAAAGCGTAGACCCGA
>JBEAVZ010000013.1:0-3841 GCA_041160645.1 Acidobacteriota bacterium | reverse complement strand
GATCGTGGACATGGATTGGATCCTGGACGATGTTGTAGCTGAAGTCGTCCGTCGCGCCGATGCTTACGCCGGGTTTGATCCCCCCGCCGGCCAGCCAGACGGTGAAGCAGCGCGGATGGTGGTCGCGGCCGTAGTTGTCAGGCGTCAGCTTGCCCTGCGAATAGACCGTCCGGCCAAACTCGCCGCCCCAGACGACCAGGGTGTCTTCAAGCAATCCCCGCGCCGCCAGATCACGGATGAGCGCGGCGGAGGGCTGGTCGGTGTCCTGCGCCTGTTTGACAATATTCTTTGGCAGCTCGCCGTGCTGGTCCCAGCCCCGGTGGAAGAGCTGGATGAAGCGCACCCCGCGCTCAGCGAGACGCCGCGCCATGAGGCAGTTGAAGGCGAAGGTTCCCGGTTTCTTCACATCCGGACCATAGCTCTCGAGCGTCTTCTCCGACTCACCCTTCAGATCCATCAACTCCGGCACCGAGGACTGCATGCGAAAGGCCATCTCGTACTGGGCGGTGCGGGAGAGGATCTCCGGATCGCCGTAGCGGTTCGCATTGAGGGCGTTCAGTTCGCCGAGTTCATCGAGAAACTTGCGCCGGGTGTCCCGGTCGATGCCCGGGGGGTTGGAGAGATAGAGGACCGGATCGGCGCCGTTATGAAACTTGACCCCTTGGTAACGTGAGGGTAGAAAACCATTGCCCCAGAGGCGATCATAGAGCGGCTGATCCCCACCCGTTCTGCCGACCGAGACGAGGACGATGAAGGATGGCAGATCCTTGTTCTCACTGCCCAGACCATAGGCCAGCCAGGCCCCGAGGCTGGGACGACCCGCGAGCTGAAAGCCGGTCAGCGCCGTGGTGATGGCCGGATCGTGGTTGATCTGCTCGGTGTGGAGCGACTTGATGAAGCTGAGCTGGTCGACCACGCCGGCGTGGTGCGGCAGCAGTTCGCTCAGCCAGGCTCCCGATTGCCCGTGCTGGGCGAACTTGAACTTTGATGGCGCCGTCGGGAAGCTCGACTGATAGGCCGTCATGCCGGTCAGCCGTTGCCCCTGCCGAATCGAATCGGGCAGATTCTGGCCGCGGTATTTTTCGAGTCCCGGTTTCGGATCGAAGAGGTCGAGTTGCGACGGCCCGCCAGCTTGAAAGAGGTAGATCACCCGCTTGGCGGTCGGCTTGAAGTGTGGCTGGGGCAGGGAAGGCGCCTGTGGTGCTGCACCATATCCATCCTCACGGAGCAGGGTCGCCAGCGCTGCCGTGCCAAGTCCCAGACTGCACCGACTGAAGAAGTGGCGGCGCGTCATCTGTAATGCTCTCTCTGCTTCAATTGGACTGTTCTTCATATAGCCTCACTGTTTGGTGATCGTTTCATCGAGATTGAGGATCAGGCTGGCAACCATCGTCCAGGCGGCCAGTTCCCGTGGCGAAAGTTTGGGGTCGGCGCGTCGCTCACCGAGGCTGAGCAGGCGGTCGGCCTCCGCTGGCTGGCTGGCAAAGTGCTGTCGTTGTGAATTGAGGTAGCGGATCAGCACCTTCCGTTCATTCTGATCCGGCTCGCGGAGGGTCAGCGTCCGGAACCCCCAGGCGAGACGCGCGGCTTCGTCCGCACCACCTTCAAGCAGCATCCGCTGGGCAATCAGGCGAGATGCTTCGATGTAGGTCACATCGTTCATCATATTGAGCGATTGGAGCGGTGTATTGGTCCTGGTGTCACGAACCGTGCAGAACTCGCGCGCCGAGGCATCAAAGACCTGCATGTTTGGTGAGAGGACGGTCCGCTTCCAGAAGGTATAGAGGCTGCGGCGCCAGAGCCCTTCGCCCCGTTCGCGTTCATAGCCGGTCAATCCGGAGAAGGTCATATCCTTGTAGAGTCCATCCGGTTGGTAGGGTTTGACCGATGGGCCACCCACTTTCTCTACCAGCAGCCCGGCGGCAGCCAGCGCCTGATCGCGGATCGTATCGGCGGAGAGGCGCATGCGCGGTCCGCGGGCGAGGAGGCGATTCTCCGGGTCGCGCTGCATGCTCGCCGGGGATAGTATTGCCGATTGCCGGTAGGTGGCGCTCGTGACGATCTTTCTGAGCAGCGACTTGATGTCCCAGGCTCTTCCATTGGCTGGTGACTGGAACTCGACGGCCAGCCAGTCGAGCAGCTCCGGATGTGATGGCAGTTCGCCCTGCGAACCAAAGTCCTCAACCGTTCTGACCAGGCCGGCCCCGAAGATCATCTGCCAGAAACGGTTGACAGCCACCCTCGATGTCAGCGGGTGATCGGTCGAGGTCAGCCATTTCGCGAGACCGAGCCGATTGTTCGGCAGCTCAGTTGGGAGCGGCGGCAGGATGGTCGGTACCCCTCTCCCCACCTTCTCCCCTGGTGCATCATAGGCTCCACGCTGGAGCAGATGGGCCGGCCGTGGTCTCGGCAGCTCCTCCATGACCATGAGCGTCGTGAACCGGTCGATCATCTCTTGGCGCTGGGCGAGAAGGTCCCGATATTGCTCATGCAACCGGCGAAACTCGGCCGGAGCCTTCGTCGCCACGAAGGCGGCACGGAGCCGCGTCCGCTCGGCCATACTTCTGGCGCTCTCTGGACGTGCGGCAAGCGCACCGAGCGGTTCACGACAGGAGATCACGGCGATCTCATCGTTATCCAGATTCCTGGTGTAGAACCGGAGCTCATCCATCATCCCCCGGAAGCGCATCTCCTTGCCTCCGCCACCACCGATTCGCAGCGGCTGGTTTGGCAGACCCCAGTATAGATAGAGGTTGGGCTGGGTGACCTTCAGCTTCTGCTCGACACCATTGACGAAGAGGCGGATTCGGTCGTCATACTGCCGGAAACCATCGAACTGCAGCAAAACGTGATGCCACTCTCCGGCGGCAAACGTCGCCTCGGTCTCCGACCGGTACCCATCGTAGTTCCATTCCCGAACCATCTGGAAATGGAGCTTGCCGTTCGCGTGGAAGAGCCCTACCCCGCCAGTCCGCGGCAGTCCGTTGACCCGTTCCTCGGCGCTATCGGCCATCTTGGTGAAGATTGCTCCGCCATTCTCTGAATCCGGTCTGATCCAGGCGGAGACTGCGAATCGCTCGCGGAAGTCACGGCTGGTCGATTTGTAGCGGAAGTCGGCCACCCGCCCGGCGTTGTAGTAGATCTTTCCATCAAATCGCATTCCCTCACCAAATGGTGTCGGAAGATACTGCGGTTGGCCATCGACAAATTTCGCTTCGTCCAACTCGGTTGGTGGAAGCGGCTTCTTTGTCTTCTCATCAAGTTTGGGAGGCTGCGGGTTGTGCCATTCCTGGGCGGCTCGGTTGAGCCGCGGCTTCGCTTCGCGTTCAAGCGGCAGATGGAGTAACAGTCCCATTTCAGGCAGGCCTGCCGGCGCGGCGTCACTCTTCAGGCCGCTCTCCCACTGCCGTTGCCGCATTGCCATCTCCGGCTCACGCTGTTTCAGGTTACTGGTAACCTTTTCGATCTGCTTCTCGAGTTGAGCCAGTTGCTGCTGTTCGGCTACGGTCGGCGCACTGATCCAAGGAGCCGAGTTGCCCCAGTCGAAGGCCCGACCATCCTCGGGAATCGAATTGAAATAGGCATAGAGCTGATAGTAGTCCTTCTGCGAGATCGGATCATACTTGTGATTGTGGCAGCGGGCGCAGCCAACAGTCAGTCCCATAAAGACCGTCGAAGTGGTATCGACCCGGTCGACCACATATTCGACGGCATACTCTTCAGGAACGATGCCGCCCTCGGCATTGATCCGGTGATGGCGGTTGAAGGCCGTCGCAATCCGCTGATCCAGTGTCGGGTTGGGCAGCAGGTCACCGGCCAACTGCTCGATGATGAAGCGATC